>JAURXS010000402.1 GCA_030654305.1 bacterium
GCCGGGGTAGAAGCTGAAGCCCGAGGCGATCCCCATGGTGCCGGCGCGCTTGCCCTTGTACAGGGCGCCGTGGGCCTGGCAGGCGTCCTCGATGACGGGCAGGTCGCCGGCCACGGCCCGGATCTCGTCCATCGGCGCCAAGTGCCCGAAGAGGTGCACCGGCATGATGGCCTTGGTGCGCCGCGTGATCGCGCGCTCGAGCTTTTCGGGGTCCATCATCCAGGTCACGGGGTCGACGTCCACGAACACCGGCGTCGCGCCGGTGTAGACGATCGCCTCGACGGTGGCGATGAAGGTGTTCGGGACGGTGATGACCTCGTCCCCCGCGCCGATGCCCAGGGCCCGCAGGACCAGGTGCAGGGCCTGGGTGCCGGAGTCCACGCCGATGGCGTGCGGCGCGCCGCAGAAGGCGGCGAAGTGCTTTTCGAAGCGTTCGAGACGGTCCCCGAGGATGAATGCCGTGTTGTCGACCACGTCGGCGATCGCCGCGTCGATGTCGCGCCGGATCGGGGCGACCTGGGCCTTGAGGTCGAGGTACGGAATGGGCGTCGGGGTCGTCATGTGGGGCTCCTTGAGGTTGACCGCGTCCGGGACGCGTCACGCACCGGTTGCGAATCCATGGACTTGAACCACGGATGTTAATCATATCACATTATGTGTCCCGCAACCAGCGCCGATAAGATAATCAGCGGACGCGTGTTCTCCTAGCAAGATCCTGCCGGTTCCCGCCGGAGAAAGACCTTGCATGGGCGGCAGATGCGGGTTATTTCCCGGTGGTTGCGAGCCCGCCGCCCGGTCCTTGGCAAGGATGATGCCGCGGCGTGGTTCCACGTTGCTTTCCGCGCCCCTTGCTCCTAAGATCGGGCGCCAAGTCTGAGGAAACGACCGCGTGAAATGAGAGGAGCTTCTTCATGACAACAGGCCTGAAGATCAAGCCTGCGGACGGGAAACTCGGGATCCTGACGCCAGGCATGGGGGCCGTGTCATCGACCTTCATGGCCGGCGTCATCGCGTCGCGCCGGGGCATCCGGCTGCCCATCGGCAGCATCACCCAGATGGGCCACATCCGCCTGGGCAAGCGCACCGACAACCGTCAGCCCATGGTCAAGGATTTCGTGCCGCTGGCCGGCCTGGACGACATCGTCTTCGGCGGCTGGGACATCTTCGAGGATTCGATCTACGAGGCCGCCGTCAAGGCCGGCGTGCTGCCGATGGACCTGCTCAACGAGCTGAAGGACGAGCTGGACGCCATCCGCCCCATGCCCGCGGTGTTCGATAATTTCTACGTCAAGAAGCTGCACGGCACCCACGTGAAGAAGGGCGCCACCAAGATGGACTTCGCCGAGCAGCTCATGGCCGACATGAAGGCCTTCCAGAAGGACAACGGCTGCTCGCGCCTGGTCATGGTCTGGTGCGGCTCGACGGAGATCTTCCTGAAGCCCTCGGACGTCCACCAGACGCTCGAGTCCTTCGAGGCCGGCCTGCGCAGCAACCACCCCGACATCGCCCCGAGCATGATCTACGCGTACGCCGCGATCAAGATGGGCATCCCCTACGCCAACGGCGCGCCCAACCTCAGCGCGGACATCCCCGCCCTCGAGGCGCTGTCCAAGCAGACCGGCTCCCCGACCTGCGGCAAGGACTTCAAGACGGGCCAGACCCTGATCAAGACCGTCCTGGCCCCGGCCTTCAAGGCCCGGCTGCTGGGCGTCAGCGGCTGGTTCTCGACCAATATCCTGGGCAACCGCGACGGCGAGGTCCTGGACGATCCCGGCAGCTTCAAGACCAAGGAAGAGTCCAAGCTCAGCGTGCTGGACACCATCCTGCAGCCCGAGCTGTACCCGGACCTCTACGGCAACCTCTTCCACAAGGTGCGGATCAACTACTACCCGCCCCGCGGCGACAACAAAGAGGGCTGGGACAACATCGACATCTTCGGCTGGATGGGCCTGCCCATGCAGATCAAGGTCGACTTCCTCTGCCGCGACTCGATCCTGGCCGCGCCGATCGTGCTGGACCTCGCCCTGTTCCTCGACCTGTCCAAGCGGGCCGGCCTCGGCGGGATCCAGGAGTGGCTGTCGTTCTACCTGAAGAGCCCGGTCACGCCGCAGGGCCTCTACCCCGAGCACGACCTCTTCATCCAGCAGAAGAAGATGAAGAACACGCTGCGCTGGATGATGGGCGAGGAGCTCGTCACCCACCTCGGGCGCGAGTACTACGACGACCTGTCGCAGGACGACCGCTGATCGCAACGTCCGACGACGACGACCACGGGGGCCGGCCGCGAGGCCGGCCCTCCCCGCTTTCGGAAAGGACCCCGGCATGACCCACCCCGCCGGCCCGCCGGCCGACTGGCGCCTCGAGACCCTGGTGGTCGGCCCCCTGCAGATGAACGCCCAGCTGCTCTGCGCGCCCGGCGCCGCTGAGGCCGTGCTCATCGATCCGGGCGACGACCCCGACGTCCTGCTGGACGCCGTGGCGGACAGCGGCTGCCGGCTGGTCGCTCTGGCCTGCACGCACGGGCACTTCGACCACATCTCGGCCGCCGCCGCGGTCCAGGCGGTCTGGGACCTGCCGCTGCTGCACCACCCCGACGAGGCGGCGCTGATCGCGAGCCTCGCCTCCAGCCGCGCCTCCTACGGGTTCCCCCCCGTGCCGGCGCCGCGCTGCGCGCCGCTGCCGGGCGGCGAGCTGCCGTTCGGGGGCGGCCGCCTGCGGATCGTCCACGCACCCGGCCACAGCCGCGGTCATGTCCTGTTCATCTGGGAGGGGCACGCCCTGGTCGGCGACGTGATCTTCGCCGGGTCGGTGGGCAGGACGGATCTGCCGGGCGGTGATTTCACCGTGCTGGAGCGCAGCATCCGCCGCGAGGTCTACACCCTGAACGACGAGACCGTGCTCCATCCGGGGCACGGTCCCGACACGACGGTGGGCCGCGAGCGCCGCTCCAACCCCTTCGTGAACGACGCCGGCCGCTAGCCGGCGCCGCGCACCCGGTCGGAGATCAGGGCTGCGGCGGTTGCGCGGCCAAGGCGTTGATCTGCTCGAGCCGATCGCTGCGCTTCTTCTCCAACGTCTTGTGGCGCTACATCAGCTCGCCCTTGATCCAGTCGCGGTACAGCGAGGCTCCGAGGCAGCCGGAGTCGTAGGAGAAGATGCTGTTGAAGGCCGAGGGCGCCTCCTCGATCTTGATGTTGTTGGTGATCATGGTCTTGAACAGGTCGCCCTTGAAGTGGTTCTTCAGCTCCTTCTGCGCCTCCATGTGGAGGTCGGTCCGCCCGTCCTTCATGGTCACCAGCACGCCGAGCACCTGCAGCCAGGTGTTCTGGCGCTCCTGGATGCGCTCGATCAGGGCGCTGAGCTGGTGCATGGTCGAGACGGCCAGGCCGGTGCAGGGCGTCGGGATCAGCGCGTAGTCGGAGGCGACCAGGGCGTTCTGGGTCAAGATGCCCAGGTTCGGCGGCGTGTCGATGATGATCCAGCCGTAGGACGTGGACAGCGCCTGGGTGACCTTGATCAGCCGGTCGGTGAGCTGGGTGCGGGCCATGCTCTCGAGCGACGGGTGGGACGGGATCACGTCGATGTTCTCGTCGAAGACCGTCGAGGTGATGCCGTCCTGGGGCGTGATCGCGCGGCGCAGGACGTCGAAGATCGAACGCGCCGGCGGCTCGCCGTTCATCTTGCCCAGCAGGGCCGAGGAGGCGCAGCCGTGGGGGTCCATGTCGATGACCAGGCAGCTGGACGTGATGTCGCTGTAGCGGGTCAGGCCGGCGGCCAGGTTCAGCGCCGTGGTGGTCTTGCCGGTGCCGCCCTTGTGGTTCACGACCGCGATGACGTTTCCCATGGAATCTCCCAACAGGTCGGGACATCGGAGCTCCGGGAATCCGGAGTGAACCGTCAATAATAATGATCCGAGCCCGTGAAGCAACCTGTATTCGGTTCGGCGCCCAGCGTCCCGCTTGGCGATCAGCTCTTAACCGTCTGAATCGCAGCGTGTTGCGGGATGTGTTTCACGAATCGGTTTCGATAGCGGGGCCGCCACCAGATCCGCGAATAATTGCCCTATCGTCATGATTTTAAAAGTGTGCCATCAACCTGACGGTCATCGTCACCAAGTGCTGGGGACCGAACTCGCGGTATTCGGCGTCGGCCGGGAAGTCCTGCTCCTGCGGCAGCCCGTCCAGGGTGAACTGCTGGATGTGGTCGGCGAGGTCGAGGCCGAGGGACCAGCGGGGGCCCCCGCGGTACACGAACCCCGCCCCCAGCAGCAGGCCCGGCACGCTCTGGTCGGCCGCGTCGGCCGAGGCGCTGATCCCCGTGTAGGACAGGCCGGCCCGGACCAGGGGCTGCAGGCGGGTGTCGGTCAGGCGCTGCTCCCAGGCGAGGTCCAGCTGCACCACGTTCCAGCGGTCGTAGAGCACCGGCGTGACGAACTGGGAGTCGTTGGCCAGGGCGGCGGTGTCCATCCGCCCGGCCGTCAGGTCGAGGCGCAGCCAGCCCCGCGGGGTCAGGCGCTTGGCGGCCGCGAGGCCGAAGGCCGCCGCCTCGTCCAGGGTCACGGTGAACCGCTTGGCGTTGAAATCGACGCCGCCGGCCGGCGGCGACCAGGGCACCGTCAAGTCGTTCGCCACCTGGAACAGGTCCCCGCCCGCCAGCACGCCCGCGGCGAGGCCGAAACACCAGCCGGTCTCCGGCGCCGCCGTCGTTTCTTCACTCACGGTCGCGACGGTCCGGCCGCTGACGGCGGTCCGGCCGCTGACGGGGCGCCGGGGCTGGTCCTGCGCCGACGCGACGCCGGCCGCGGCTAGGGCCAGCGCCAGGACGCCTGCGGACAGCCGGCGGCGGCGGGCCCCGCTCACGGTGTTGTCTCCGTGGGCTTGGTCTCCGCGGGCTTGGAGGCGAAGTGCCGGAAGAGATCGATCGGCACCGGGAAGATCGTCGTCGAGTTGTTCTCGCGGGCGATCTCGCTCAGGGTCTGCAGGTAGCGCAGGACGATGGCCGAGGGATCGCTCGAGATGACGACGGCGGCCTCGGCCAGCTTCTTGCTGGCCTGGAACTCGCCGTCGGCGTGGATGACCTTCGAGCGCCGCTCGCGCTCGGCCTCGGCCTGGCGGGCCATGGCGCGCCGCATCTCCTGGGGCAGGTCGACGTCCTTGATCTCGACGGTGCTGACCTCGACGCCCCAGGGCTCGGTCGCCTTGTCGATGATCTCGCGGATCTGCAGGTTGAGCTTGTTGCGCTCGGACAGCAGGTCGTCCATCTCGACCTGGCCCATGACGCTGCGCAGGGTCGTCTGGGCGACCTGCGAGGTGGCGTAGAGGTAGTCCTCGACGCCGACGATGGCCATCTCGGGCGACACCACCTTGAAGTAGATGACGGCGTTCACCTTGACCGAGACGTTGTCCTTGGTGATCACGTCCTGCGGCGGCACGTCCATGGGGATGATGCGCAGGCTGACCTTCACCATCCGGTCGACCAGCGGGATCAGCAGGATCAGGCCCGGCCCCTTGACGCGCTGCAGGCGGCCCAGGCGGAAGATCACCCCGCGCTCGTACTCGCGCAGCACGCGCAGCGAGTTGGCCAGCACGAAGAGCACCAGCATCAGGACGGGCAGGAAGGACAGGGTCAGGAACTGCATGGGAGCCTCCGGGGTCAGGCGGGTCTGCGGAAGGAGACGGTCTCCAGGATGGCCCGCAGGCGGCGGAAATCGTCCATCTTGTCGAGCTGCGGCGCGTAGACGAGCAGGTCGAAGCAGTAGACGCGGCCGCCGTCGGGCGCGGCGAGGAAGTAGCAGCGGAACGGGCCGCCGACCTGGGTCTTGGCGTCGACCCAGCTGCCGGCGAGCTTGACGGCGGGCAGGCCGGCCACCGTCTCCTGCGACCAGACGAAGGACGCGGGGTCGATCGTCTCCTGGTGCAGCGCCGCGCCCAGCCGCTCCCGCATGGCGACCAGCGAGGGCTGGTCCACGAGGCGGGACTGCGGGTCGGCGGCGGCTTCCCAGCTGACCGTCAGGCCGCGCGTGGAGCCGTCGGTGCGCAGCCACTCGACGGCGGGGAAACCGCCGGGCTCGCTCTGGTTCTCGCGGTAGGCGGCCGGCAGCTCGACGGAGAAGCCGAACCGCTTCCACTGGCGGGCGGCGGTGTCCGCGAGCAGGCCCTGCGCGCGGTGGTCCGCGACGATGCGGCGGTTGATGTCGGCGGCCAGGGTGTCGCGCATGGACGGGGCCCGGCGGTTCAGGAGCGTGACCAGCGCGTCGGCGTCCTTCGCGACCGCGACGAACGCCACCTGGCCGTGGAGCCAGGGGTTGCGCACGGTGAAGACCTCGCCGCGACCCGCCAGGGCCCGCTTCAGGGCCTCCTTGGGCAGCAGCCGCTTGACCGCGCCCTGGACGGGACCGCCGTCGCCCCAACGCACCGCCATGATCACGTTGCGGTAGTTGCGGGCGCCGCTCCATTTCCCGCCGGCGAAGGTGCGGAAGCGGTACGTGGGCTCGGATTTCAGGACGAAGCTCTCGTCCGGCGACAGCAGGCCGCGCGCTCGCGCCAGCAGCGGGTCGAGCTGCGGGTCGGACACCACGAGCGCCACGTCGCCGTACGAGCCGACGGCCGACACCATGGCGTTCTTGCCGCCGCCGCCGCAGCCGGACAGCGACAGGGCCAGACACAAGCCTGCCGCCCCGAGGATCGCGGCGGCATGGCGGGTGGGGATCACGGCGTACCTCGCAACGGACGATCAGCGACCGGGGCTCTGGCCTTGGCTGTCCGCATCAAGGTACGCGATGCCGCGGGCGGCGAGCAACGCCTTTAACGTCTTGTTCTCGTCGCGCAGGCCGATGAGGCCGGCGCGCAGGCGGGCGTTCTCGGCGCGCAGGGCGGCGGCGTCGTCGAGGCCGGCCAGCATGCCGGACGACAGGGAGACCGGCTGCAGGCGCTCCCCCGTGCGGGCGCGATCGGCCAGGAGTCCCTGGCTGACCGGTCGGCCGAGGAAGCCGCCGCCGAGCGCGGTGCCGCGGGTGCGGGCGCCGGTCAGGGGCAGGCGGTCCGAGAGGTCCGTCACCAGGCGCGAGGACGTCGTCGGCGCGGCGGTGGTCGTCGCGGCCGCGGCCAGGGTCGCCGCCGGACGGGCGGACGACTCCACCGGGCGGGGGCCGGAGGGCCAGACCAGCACGGCCACGAGCGCGGTCACGGCCACGCCGGCCAGCGAAGAGGCGGCGAAGCCGCGCCACCAACCGGCGGCGCTGCGGGGCGCGTCCTCCCAGGGCACGGTCCTGGTCGCGGCGGCTTCCTGCAGGGCGCGGTTGAGGCGCAGCTGGAGTTTCCACTCGAAGGCATCGGCGGGCTCGGCGGCGGTCGCCTGCAGCAGGCGCCGGCCGAGGCCGAGCTCGGCGCGGTGGTCGCGGCAATCGCCGCAGCGGCCGAGATGCTCCTCGAAGGACGGTGTCTTCTCGGCGGGCAGCATCCCGTCCATTTCCTGGCTGATCAACTGTCGTGCCGTGCGGCAGAGCATGGGGGTGTCCTCCTCGACGTCGTCACGCGTCCTGGTTGTCCTGATCCATCCTGGCTTCGAGGAGCTCGAGTTCGGCGAGCAGGTCCTCGTTGCGCAGCAAGGGTTTGATGTTCTGTCGGAAGCGGGTCCGGGCGCGGTTGATGCGCGAGCGCACGGTGCCGAGCTTCAGGCCGGTGACCTGCTGGATCTCCTCGTAGGACAGCTGTTCCACTTCGCGCAGCAGGAACGGGACCCGGTACCGCTCGGGGATGCGGCTGGTCGCCTCGGCGATCAGCCGACCCAGTTCGCGGCCCTCGAGTTCGCGCGTGGGATCGGCCAAGGGGTCGGCCGGATCCAGCGGGATGTCGCCGTCGTCCTCGGGCGCGGGGTCCAGCACGAGCATCCTCGGCTGCCGCTTCTGCTTGCGGACCCGGTTGCGCACCAGGTTGGTGGCGATGGTGAACAGCCAGGTGGAGAAGCGCGCGATCTCGCGGTACTTGTCCGCGTGGATGTACGCGCGGATCAGGGTGTCCTGGGCGAGTTCCTCCGCCTCGACGGGGTCCCCCACCATCCGCAGGATGAAGCTGTACAGCCGCCCCCGATACCGCCGCACCAGTTCGTCGTAGGCCCGCTTCTGGCCCTGCTGCACGAGCGCGATCAGATCCTCGTCACGCTGCTCGGTCCAGGCGAGCGGACCGTGACGGCCGGGATCGGGATGCTTCTCGTTCAGGTACACCGTGTCGCTCCTGGCGGCGTGGGGGGTGTCATCGGCGGGGGGGTCAACACCGGGACCGTCGCGCCGGTTCCCATCGGAATCGTCGGAGCGGCTCATCGGCCGGCGCTTTCGTCGAGGACTTCGCCCAGGGGCCACAGGGGCAGCAGCACGTCGATGGGGTCGCCCCGCCGCGAGCCCAGCCGGGGCGGCGCCAGCGCGAGGGTCGCCGCGTGGCGCCGCGACTCCAGGTGCACGCCGCCGTCAGGCGCGACGTCCACGCGCCAGATCTCGCCGGCGCCGCCGCGGCCCAGCCCTCTGCGGGCGAGGTCGCGGGCGAGGGGCGGGGCGTCCCCGTCGTCGGGCGGCCAGACCAGGAGGCGCGGCGCCTCCCGGGACACGCGGGTTTCCCAGGGCGTGCGCCGGTCGCGGGCGACCTCGACGGAGCGCTCCCGCCAGACCGCCGGCGCGACCGCCGCGAGTTGCGGGTCGCTCCCGGTTGCGGCCAGCGCGAGCAGCGCGGCGAGGCGCGCGGCCTGGTCCGGTTCGAGCGTGCGCAGAGGTCCGTCCCAG
>JAURXS010000403.1 GCA_030654305.1 bacterium
GCCCGACGAGCGCCCCCCTGCAGATCGCATGTGCACGACCGGGGCGAAGACCACCCCTAGGGAACGGTCACGATCTTGATGAGGTTGGTCCGCCCGGACTCATGGAGCGGCAGCCCCGCAGTGACGACCACGGAGTCGCCAGCAGCCACGTGCCCGGCATCGAGCGCCAGTCGCAGCGCGTCGCGCTCCATCTCCTCGAGGGTCTCCCCGTCCGGCGAGAAGAAGGGCAGGGCCCCCCAGACCAGGGCCAGCCGGCGGCAGATCGCCGCGTCGTCGGTCATCGCCAGCAGCGGTTGCGGTGGGCGCGACTTGGCGACCAGGCGCGTGGTGCTGCCGCTGGTGGTCATGGTGATGATGGCGGCGGCGCCGATCTCGGCGGCCATGCGGCAGGCGGCGCGGGCCACCGCCTCGTCGTCGTGCAGGCCGGCGCAAGGCGGGAAGCGGGCGTTCCAGCCGTCGTAGGGGAAGGACTCCTCCGCGCTCTCGGCGATGCGCGCCATGGTGCGCACCGCTTCCACCGGGTGCAGGCCGACGGCGGTCTCCTCCGAGAGCATCACCGCGTCGCTGCCGTCGAGGATGGCGTTGGCCACGTCCGAGACCTCGGCCCGCGTGGGGCGCGGGCTCTCGACCATCGAGCGCAGCATCTGCGTGGCCGTGATCACCGGCAAGCCGGCGGCGTTGGCCTTGTAGATCAGGGATTTCTGCACGCCGGGCACGTGCTCCAGGGGGATCTCGACGCCCAGGTCGCCGCGGGCCACCATCAACCCGTCGACCACCCGCAGGATCTCGTCGATGTTCGCGATGGCCTCGCGCTGTTCGATCTTGGCGATGATGGGGCGCCGGATCCCGAAGTCGTCCATGGCCGCGCGGCAGGCCAGGATGTCGGCCGCGTTGCGCACGAACGACAGCGCCACGAAGTCGACGTTCTCGGCCAGCCCGAAGCGGAGGTCCGCCAGGTCCTTGTCGTCGAGGATGGGGGCGCTGATCGTGCCGCTCGGCAGGTTGATCCCCTTGTTCGCGCTCAGCTCGCCGCCGGTCTCGACGCGGCAGACGACGTCCTGCCCGGCCACCTTCTCCACCTTCAGGCAGAGGGCGCCGTCGGCCAGCAGCAGCGTGTCGCCGGGGACGACGTCGCCGGCGAGCTCCTTGTAGCCGACCGACACCTCGCGCGCGTCGCCGGGCACGTCGCGCGCGGTCAGGGTGAACAGGTCGCCTCGGCGCAGCGTCACCGGCCCCGCCGCGAAGCCGCCGATGCGGATCTTCGGACCCGCGAGGTCCTGCAGGATGGCCACCTGGCGCCCCGTCTCGTCGGCGGCGGCGCGCACGTCGCGGATCGTGCGCCGCTTCGACTCCAGCGAGCCGTGGCTGAAGTTCAGGCGCACGACGTCCAGGCCGGCGCGGATCAGCTCGATCAGCACCGCCGGTTCGCGGGTGGCGGGTCCGAGCGTGGCGACGATCTTGGTGCGGCGCATCGGGGCTCCTTAGTCGGGTGAAGACGCGGTCTCGCCGGTCGGCGGCGAGCCGTCGGACGGCCACAGGCGCCACTCCGCGCCGTACTGGGCCAGGAACTCCGGCCCCAGGGCGCGTGCCGTGACGTAGACCGGCAGCAGGATCACGGTGCCCAGATACGGGATCGCCAGCACGAGCCAGCCGATGCAGCAGGTCGCCAGCCCCAGCGCGCCGATCGCGACGCCGACGACCACGGTCAGCAGCAGCCAGAACAGCGCGAACAGGACGGCCTGGTCGACGTGCTCGCGCACCAGGGGCAGGGTGCGGCGCCAGGCCGCCAGCACGCCGGTGCCGTCGCGGTACATCACGGGCACGACGAACTGGTCGGTCCAGAAGGAGACCAGCGCGGCCGCGAGACCCAGCACGACGCCCAGCATCGCCAGCACGACCGCGCCCGCGATGCCGAGACCGCGCAGGCTCTCGGTGGCGATCGCGCCGACCACCAGCAGCAGGCCGGGCAGGATCAGCGCCAGCGCACAGAAGCCGGCCGCGACCTGGAAAGCCAGGCGCCACAGGAAAAGCGAGTCGCCCTGGCGCGCGAACTGCCGCCACGGCTCGCCGACTCGGGCGCGCCGGTGCACGACGTTGTCCAGGAAGCAGAACTCGCCGCGAGAGCTGAGCCAGGTCAGCAGCACCGCCACCAGCAGCGCGAGCACGCCGAGCCCGGCCAGGATTCCCAGGCCGATCCCGCCGAGCTCGTGGCCGAAGAAGTCGAGGTTGCGCAGCTCGCCCGGGTCCCACGACCCCCAGTCGCGGTTCCTGACCTTGATGAGGTCGCGGTCCCAGGAGCTGCCCAGGCCGGCGTTGTCCCAGAGGCGGGCCAGCCAGGCCGTGAACCCCAGCACGAACCAGGTCTCGAGGCTCGCGCCCGACAGGAGCATGGCGCGGGAGCGCGCCCAGGCCCGCTGCAGCGGCGCCGCGTAGCCGATGTTCATGGACCAACCCCCTGCTTGCGGAAGGGACGGCAACGGTGCGATGATTCCACGTCCGGCCCCTCGGATCAATCACCATTCGCCGCGCCGCAACCCGGGAGACCGCCTTGGGAGAGTTCTACGCCCTGCTGTGCGCCGTGATCTGGGCGGTCGCCGTCATCCTGCTGAAGCGCTCGGGCGAGACCGTCTCCCCCTTCGCCTTGAACCTGTTCCGGGTCGGGATCAGCAGCGCGCTGCTGGTCGCCACGACGCTGGTGTCGGGCCAGGGGCTGGTGCGCGACGCTCCGCTGCGCGACGTGCTGGTCCTGATGGCCAGCGGCATCATCGCCATCGCGGTGGCCGACACCCTCTTCCACCGCTGCCTGAACATCGTCGGAGCCGGCATCACCGCCATCGTCGACTGCCTGTACTCGCCGCTGGTGGTGCTGTTCGCGTTCCTGCTGATCGGCGAGCACCTGAACGCGTGGCAGCTGGCGGGCATGGTGGTGGTCATCGCCGCGGTGCTGATCGCCTCCGGGCACCCCGCCCCGCCCGGCGTGCCGCGGCGGGCGCTGCTGAAGGGGGCGCTGATGGGCATGGCCGCCATGGCGGCCGTCGCCCTGGGCGTGGTCATCGCCAAACCGGTCCTGGAACGCCAGCCCGTGCTGTGGTCCACGACCGTGCGGCAGCTCGGCGCCCTGGCGGTGATGGTGCCGATGGCCCTGGCCTCGCCGCAGCGGCGGCGCTACCTGGGCGTGTTCCGGCCCGACGCCTCCTGGCGCTTCAGCCTGCCGGCCACGATCCTGGGCTCGTACCTGGCGCTGATGTTCTGGCTGGCCGGCATGAAGTACACCCAGGCCGGCGCCGCCGCGATCCTGAACCAGACCAGCACGATCTACGTGCTGATCCTGGCCTCGTTCTTCCTGCACGAGCCGTTCACGCGGCGCAAGCTGGCGGCCTCGGCGCTGGCGGTCGCGGGGATCCTGATGGTCACCCTGAGCTGACGGGCGGGCGCACCGCCCCGGAGGACCGATGACGCACCCGCACTTCGCACCGGCCCGCGCCGCCGCGTTCGTGATCGCGCTGGGAGGTTTCATGTCGAACGACGCCGAGCCCGCCCGCGCCGCCGCGGATCCCGGCCCACCCCCCGTGGAGCGCATCGTCGCCGCCGCGCTGGCCGACAGTTCCGCCTTCGCCCTGCTGGCCGACCTCTGCGACACCGCGGGCTCGCGCCTGAACGGGTCGGAGGGCCAGCGCCGCGCCGTCGCTTGGGCCCTGGACCGCCTGCGCGCGGGCGGCCTGGACGGCGTGCGCGCCGAGCCCGTCACGGTGCCGCACTGGGTGCGCGGCCGCGAGACCTGCACGCTGCTGGAGCCCTACGAGCAGCCGCTGACGATGCTGGGGCTGGGCGGCAGCGTGGGCACGCCGCCGGGCGGGATCGCGGCCGAGGTCCTGGCCGTGCGCGACTTCGACGAGCTCGAGGCGCGCGCCGCCGAGGCCGCCGGGCGCCTCGTGCTGTTCGACCCGCCGTGGGAGGGGTACGGCAAGACCGTGCAGTACCGCGGCCGCGGCGCCGTTGCCGCCGCCCGCCACGGCGCGGTCGGCTGCCTGATCCGCTCGGTCACCGACCGCAGCCTGGCCACGCCGCACACCGGCATCATGCGCTACGACAAGGGCGACACCATCCCGCGGATCCCCGCCGCGGCGCTGAGCGTGGAGGACACCGCGCTGCTGACGCGGCTGTCGCGCCGCGGCGAGACGGTGCGCGTGCGCCTGGAGATGGGCGCCACGCAGCTGCCCGATGCGCCGACCGCCAACGTCGTCGCCGACCTGCCCGGCCGCGAGCTGCCGGACGAGTACGTCGTGGCCGGGGCCCACCTCGATTCGTGGGATGTCGGCAGCGGCGCCCACGACGACGGCGCCGGCTGCGCCATCGTCATGGAGGCGGTCATGCTGCTGAAGCGGCTGGACCTCGCGCCGCGCCGCACGCTGCGCGTGGTGCTGTTCGCCGACGAGGAGATGACCCAGCAGGGCGGGCGCGGCTACGCCCGCGACCACGCCGACGAGCTGCCGCGTCACCGGGCGGCGCTGGAGTGCGACTCGGGCGGCTACGCGCCGGCCGGCTTCACGGTCCAGGCCGATTCGGCCACCGTCGCGCGGTTCGCCGCGCTGGCCGCGCCCCTGGCGCCGCTGGGCGCGGACGCGGTGACCCCCGGCGGCGGCGGCGTGGACATCTCGTTCCTGGCGGAGGCCGGCGTGCCGCTGATCGGGCACCGCGTCCACGGCGAGCACTACTTCGACGTCCACCACAGCCCGGCCGACACCGTGGAGAAGGTCGACCCCGCGGACCTGCAGCGCAACGTGGCGGCGGTCGCCGCGCTGCTGTGGGCGATCGCGGAGGCGCCCTAGCGGCGAGAGCCGGCGGCCGCGCCGGTTGACCGCCCGCCCGCCGTGGTCCATGCTCGCCGGGCACCCCCGCCGGAAGGAGTCGCCATGCTTCGCGCGCTGCTGGCCTGCCTCGTCCTCGCCGCGGTCCCGTCGGCCGCCTTCGCCCAGGAAGCTCCCGCCCCCGCCGCCGATCTCGATCGGGTGCTCGGCGAGCTCGAGAACCTCGGGCACCGCCTCGACGCCCTGCAGAAGCAGGTCGACGACGGGCTCTGGTTCGACCGCGTGGGCGACGTCGCGCACATCGACAAGGTGCGCCTGTACGGCCCGCCCAGGTGGAAGGAGACGAACCCCACGGGCATCGGCGCCGGCAACCCCCTGAAGTTCTGGGCCTACGTCTTCATCCCCCGCGACCTCGATCCCGGTCGCCGGGCGCCGCTGCTGGTGCTGTCCCACGGCGGGGTCCACGCCGACTTCACGACCTACCACGCGCACATCGTGCGCGAACTGCTCGCCCAGGGCTACGTGGTGGTGGCGCCGGAGTACCGCGGCAGCACGGGCTACGGCCGCGGCATGTACGAGAGCATCGACTACGGCGGGCTGGAGGTCGAGGACGCCCACGCCTGCCGCGCCTACGTCCTGGAGAACTACGATTTCGTGGATCCGGACCGCGTGGGCTCGATCGGCTGGAGCCACGGCGGCCTGATCAGCCTGATGAGCGTCTTCGAGCACCCCGACGACTACGCCTGCGCCTACGCCGGCGTGCCGGTCAGCGACCTCGTCGCGCGGCTGGGCTACCTGGACCAGGAGTACCGGGACGAGTTCTCGGCCGACTTCCACCTCGGCCAGTCGGTCGGCGAGAACATCCCCGAGTACAAGCGCCGCTCGCCCGTGTGGAACGTCCAGAAGCTGAAGACGCCCCTGCTGGTGCTGTCCAACACCAGCGACGAGGACGTGAACGTGCTGGAGGTCGAGCACCTGATCCAGGCGCTGAAGGCCGAGGGCAAGCAGTTCGAACACGAGATCTACGAGGCCGCGCCCGGCGGCCACAGCTTCGACCGCCTCGACACCAGGGGCGCGCAGGAGATCCGGCTGCGGGTCTACCGCTTCCTGGCGAAGCACCTGAAACCGCCGCGCACCTTCGCGGACGTGAAGGAACTCCACGCCGCAGGGTACGTGCAGCCGTGACCCTCCACCCGCGACTCCGCGAAACGGCGCGCCGCCTGTGGGGCCCGGCCCTGGGCGGTGCGCTCGGCTACCTCTGGCACTACTGGCAGCACTGCAGCGGCGCGACCTGACGGATCAGCGCCAACCCGGTCGTCGCGGTCCTCTGGGGCGCGGCGATCGGGTGGCTGCTGACCTCCGGGCGGGGTCGCCGCGACTGACGACTTGAATCACCTTGCCGGCAGTTCGAGCAGTTTCTTGCGGGTGTAGGGGATCAGCCCCCCCGCATCGACGATCGCCTGCCGCGCCGGCGGCAGCGGCTCGGTGGCGAATTCCTTGCCGCTGGTCCGGTTCAGCACCCTGCCGGAGGCGAGCTCGAGTTCGTCCCCCGCCTCCGCCTCGATGGTCGGGCAGATGACCAGATTCAGGCCGAGGTTGATGGCGTTCTGCAGGAAGATGCGCGCGATGCTCCGCGCGACGATGACGAGTTCGTGGCCCCGGATGGTGCTCACCGCTTGTTCGCGACTCGAGCCGCAGCCGAAGTTCTCGTCGGCGACGATGATGCTGCCGGCCGGGATCGCCTTGGCCTTGAGCTGCGCGTTGAACTCCGTGCGATCGTTGAAACAGAACTGCGGCGTTTCGGTCGGGAGGACCGTGGCCATGAACCGTCCGGGATAGATGTCGTCGGTGCTGATGTCCTTCCCGAGCTTCAGTACGACCTTGCCCATGTCAGCGACCTCCTACGCGCGGATCGGTGATGACGCCGGTGATGGCGCTGGCCGCGGCGACGGCCGAGCTGCACAGGTAGACCTCGGATTTCGGGTTGCCCATGCGGCCCTTGAAGTTGCGGTTGGTGGTGGCGAGCGCCACCTCCTCGTCGCCGAGCGCCCCCTGGTGGATGCCCAGGCACGGTCCGCAGCCCGAGTTCATCACCACGGCGCCGGCCCTCATGAACTCCTGCAGGTAGCCGGCCTCCAGCGCCTGGGAGTAGATCCGCCCGGAGGCGGGGAAGACCAGCATGCGCGTGCCCGGAGCGACCTGCTTGCCCTTGAGGATCCCGGCGGCGATCTCGAGATCGTCCAGGCGGCCGTTCGTGCAGCTGCCGATCACGATCTGCTGGACGGCCTTGCCGGCGACCTCGCCGATCGGCTTCACGTTGTCGACCGTGTGCGGGCAGGCGATCTGCGGTTCGAGCCGGGACACGTCGACCTCGACGACCCTTTCGTAGACGGCGTCGTCGTCCGGCCGGACCCGCGCGAGGGGCCCGGTGACGCCGGCCTCCTGGCGCAGGTAACGCTCGGTCTCTGCGTCGGCGGGCACGATGCCGCTGGTGGCGCCGGCCTCGACGCTCATGTTGCAGATGGTGAGGCGCCCGCTCGTCGACATCGCCGCGATCGTGTCGCCGTGGAACTCGAGCACGCGGAAATTGGCGCCTTGGGCCGTGAGGCGGCCGATCAGGTGCAGGATCAGGTCCTTCGGGCCGACGTGCTCCTGGAACCGGCCGCTGACGACGACCTTGATGGTCGGCGGCACCTCGATGTTGAGCGCGACGCCGAGCGTCCAGACCGAGGCCATCTCGGTGGCGCCGATGCCGAAGGCGAAGCAACCCAGAGCCCCGTGGCTGGTCGTGTGGCTGTCGGTGCCGACGACCACGAAACCGGGCCGCACGTAGCCGCGCTCCGGCAGGATCTGGTGGCAGATGCCGCCGAGGTCGCCGCGGATGTCGTGGAACTTGGCGATGCCGTGGCGCGCCACGAAGCCGCGGATGAGTTTCTGGTTGGTGGCGGTCTTGGGCCCCTCGGCCGGCACCCGGTGGTCGAAGATGATGGCGATGCGGTCGGGATCCCAGGGCTTGGGCTCGCGATCCGTGCCCTGATGGATCTCGTTGAACTGGTTGATGACCAGGGCCGCGTTCTCGTGCGACATGGCGAGATCGACGCGCGGCTCCACGATATCCAGGGCCTTGACGGCTTTCGCGCCCGCCGCCCCGGCCAGGATCTTCTCGACGACTGTCATTCCCATCGTGACTCCTCGTGATGTCCGGGGTTTCAGATGACTGCCTTCTGCTTGAGTTCGACGAGCTGATCCGCGGTGAAGCCCAGGCGGCCCAGGACCTCGGCGTTGTGCTGCCCGAGCGTCGGCGGCGGCGTGGCGACCGGGCCCGACTCGCCGTCGAACAGGGCGGTGAGGCCGAAGACCTCGATGTCGCCCAGGCCCGGCACGTTCACCTTCTGCAGGACCCCGCGGTGCGCGATCTGGGGCTGGCGCAGGGCCTGCCCCAGGCTCAGGATGTCGCCGCTCGGCACGTCGCGCGCGTTCAGGGCCTCGACCCAGTGCTGCGTCGTCCCCTCGACGAGGCGCGCCTCGAGGAGCGGCGTCAGGGCCCGGCGGTTCTTCTTGCGGGTGTCGCGCTCCTGGAAGCGCGGATCGGCTTTCAGCTCCGGGAGTTCGAGGACGTCGCAGACCGCCTCCCACTGTTCCTGCTTGTTGGCGGCGATGTTGATGTGGCCGTCGAGCGTCCGGAAGGTGCCGCTGGGCGCGGCCGTGAAGTTGTCGTTGCCCATGACCTGCGGCTCCTGGCCGCCGATCAGGAGGTTCGCGGCCACCCAGCCCATGAGCGGCATGATCGAGTCGAGGAGCGCGACGTCGATGAACCGGCCCTCGCCGGTCCGCTGGCGGTGGAAGAGGGCGGCCATCACCGCGAACGCCGCGTTCAGACCGCCCACGGTGTCGCAGACGGGGAAGCCGGCGCGCAGCGGCGTCAACCCCTCGTCGCCGTTGATCGCCATCTCGCCGGAGAGACCCTGGATGATCTGATCGTAGGCGGGCTTGTCGGCGTCCGGGCCGGTCTGGCCGAAGCCGGAGATCGCGCAGTAGACGAGCGTCGGGTTGATCCCGCGCAGGACGTCGTAGCCGAGCCCGAGACGGTCCATGACGCCGGGACGGAAGTTCTCGATCACCACGTCGGCGTCCTCGGCGAGCCGCTTGAAGATCGCCTTGCCGTCCGGCGACTTGGTGTTGAGGGTCACCGACTTCTTGTTGCAGTTCTGCGCCAGGAAGCTCGTCCCCATCAGCTGCCGGTTGTACTCGGGGACGATCCCGAGCTTGCGGGCCAGGTCGCCGTCCTTGGGGTTCTCGATCTTGATGACCTCGGCGCCCAGGAGCGCCAGGTGGAGCGAGGCGAACGGGCCTGACAGCACGTTCGTGAGGTCGAGCACCTTGATGCCGTCGAGCACGCGTTTCTGGTCGGTCATCGGAACACCTGCCTAGTAGGGTAACGGGCCGGTCTTGTGGACCCGACCCGGCATCTCACGCCCGAAATGCGCCGCGACCTCGCGGGCCACGGCGACGATCCCTTCGAGACCGATCTCCGTACGCAGGCCGCCGCGCCGGAGGGCGTGGACCAGATCCTCGGTGGCCACGTTGCCGGCCGCGACCTTGGTGAACGGGCAGCCGCCCAGACCGGCGAACGAGGTCTCGAAGCTGGTGACCCCCGACTCCGACGCGGCGTAGATGTTGGCCATGCCGAGGCCGTAGGTGTCGTGGAAGTGGCACGTGCAGCGGATCTCCGGCGCGAGGTTCAGGATCCTGCCGAACAACCGTCGCACCTGCCCCGGGTGCGCGTGGCCGGCGGTGTCGGCGAGGCTGATGTTCGTGAGGCCGGCCTCGAGGTAGGCGCGCACGATGTCGAGGACCCGCTCCTCCGGGATCGGGCCCTCGAAGCCGCAACCGAAGGCGCTCTGCACCGAAACCTGGACCTTCTTGCCGGCCGCGACCGCCTCGGCGGCCGCGGCGACGATGCGGCGCTGCGCCTCTCCGGAGCCCATGCCGGTGTTCTTCAGGCTGTGGGTCTCGGAGGCCGAGACGCCGAGGCAGAACAGGTCGACGCCGCACGCGAGACCGCGTTCGAGACCCTTCTCGTTGAGCACGAGGCCCGAGAGGAGCGTCCCGCCCCGCGACCGGGCGTCGAGCGCGCGGAAGAGCTCGTCCGTGTCGGCCATCTGCGGCACCTTCTCCGGGTGCACGAACGAGCCCACCTGGACGATGTCCAGGCCCGCGGCGATGAGCGACCGGATCCACGCGAGCTTCTGGTCGGTCGGGACCACCTGCTTCTCGGCCTGCAGGCCGTCCCGGGGGCCGACCTCGTGGATGATGATCTCGGCCATCGCGCTACACCTTCCTGGCGATCGCCTCGCCCATCTCCAGGGTCGTGGCGCCGCCGCCCATGTCGTAGGTGCGCACGTCGCCTTCGGCGATGATCCGGGCGACCGCCTGCCCGAGCCGGGCGCCCTTGTCGGTCTCGCCCAGCCAGTCCAGCATCATCTTGCCGGCGAGGATGGTGGCGATGGGGTTCACCTTGTTCTGGCCGGCGTACTTGGGCGCGCTGCCGTGGCTCGGCTCGAACACGGCGAGCTTCTCGCCGATGTTGCCGGAGCAGCCGAAGCCGAGGCCGCCCACCATCTGCGCGGCGAGGTCGCTGACGATGTCGCCGAACATGTTGGTGGCGACGAGCACGCCGTAGTTCTTGGGGTTCTTGAGCAGCCACATGCAGATGGCGTCGATGTTCGCGTCGTCCATCTGGATCCCCGGGTAGTCCTTGGCGACGCGC
Organism: bacterium; assembly: GCA_030654305.1. Lineage (NCBI taxonomy): Bacteria > bacterium. The sequence goes on from JAURXS010000403.1 coordinate 10,579, forward strand.
TTCCCGATCTCCAGGAACATGCCTTCGGTCGCGCGCACCACGTTCGCCTTGTGGATCACGGTGACCTTGGGGTAGCCGAACTTCTTGGCGTATTCGAAGGCGGCGCGGATGATCCGTTCGCAGCCCTTCTTCGAGTTGATCTTGCAGGTGATGGCGTAGTCGCTGCCCGGCAACGAGGCGAAATGGGAGAATGGCTTGCTGAGCCGGCTCAGGACCTCGACGAGCTCGTCGGGGACCGGGCTGAACTCGACGCCGGCATAGAGATCTTCCGTGTTCTCCCGGAAGACCACCAGGTCGATGCCTTCCGCGTAGTTGAGCGGGTTGCCCGGGTAGGCCTTGCAGGGCCGCAGGCAGGTGTAGAGGTCGAACGACTGCCGCATGCGGACGATGGGACTGCGGTAGACCAGGCCCTTGCCCTGCAGTTCGGGAATGAGCTCGCGCTCCGCGTCCTTCACGGGCTTGGAGGTGATGGCGCCGAACAGGGCCGCGTCGCAGTCGCCCAGCAGATCGACGGTGCGCCGGGGGAAGGCGTCGCCCTCCTTGCACCAGAACTCCCACCCGATGTCGCCGTGCACGTAGGTGGCGTCGAACTCGAGAGCGTCGAGGCAGATCCTGGTCGCCTCCATGACCTCGCTGCCGACGCCGTCACCGGGCAACCAGGCGATCTTGTACTTGCTCATGGAACCTCCTTGGGACCCGGGATTGACTGACTGGCTCCACCATTCCATGCGGTATCGGAATGATCAGAGGGACTCCCGCAAACGAATCCACATGTCGAAGATGTGTCTTTCTCGTTGCTGTAATGGGAATTATGTTCTATCGTCACCCCAAGCCGCAAACGATGATTTATCAGGAGCTTGTTCGAAATAGTCATGACCTCGAAACGAATCCTGCCCTCGCTCACCGCGCTCCAATACTTCGAGGCCTCCGTGCGCCACATGAGCTTCACCCGGGCGGCGCGCGAGCTGAACGTCACGCAGAGCGCGGTGAGCCGCCAGATCCGGCAACTCGAGGAGTATGTGGGGAGGCCGTTGTTCCGCCGCCTCAAGCAGCGGCTGGTCCTGACCGAACCAGGCGAAGCGTACGCCGCTGCCGTGCGCGATCTGCTCGACCGCGCCGAGGCGGCGACCCTCCAGCTGATGGCCTACGGCAGCGGCGGGGGCGTGCTGACCGTCGCCTTGCTGCCGACCTTCGGGTCGCGGTGGCTCGTCCCCCGGCTCGGCGACTTCACCACGCGGCATCCCGACATCCAGCTCAACCTGGTGACGCAGGTGAGGCCGTTCGACTTCGCCGGCAGCGAGATCGACGTGGCCATCCACTTCGGCAGCGAGATCTGGCCGGGGGCGATCTGTCGCCAGTTGATGGGCGAGGTCGTCGTGCCGGTGGCGGCGCCGTCGTTGCTCGGGGGCGCCAAGCTGGCTCGCCCCCAGGACGTGGGCCGCTACACGCTCCTGCAGCACATGACCCGGCCGCAGGCCTGGCAGGAGTGGCTTCGCGCCTGCGGCGCGGAGGATATCGACGGCCGCATGGGGCCGCGATTCGAACAGATCCACATGGTCATCCAAGCCGCCATCGCCGGACTCGGGCTCGCGGTCCTGCCGCGGTTCCTGATCCAGGACGAGATCGCGAGCGGCCGGCTCGTCGTCGCGATCGACCGGCCGGTGAGGAGCGAGCACGCCTACTACCTCGTCCACCCCGAGCGCAAGGCGGACCTCCACCGCGTCGCGGTGTTCCGCGACTGGCTGCTGGAACTGTGCGCGACGCAGGGAGACGACCCATGAGTCGTGTCCGGAGCCGCCCCCTCACCTGACGAGCATCATGCTGCGCTGCTGCGAGCTGCCTCCCGCCTGCAAGCGGTAGACGTAGGCCCCGCTGGCCGCGTGCCCGCCCCGGTCGTCGCGGCCGTCCCAGACCGCGACGTGATCGCCGGCGTCCTGCGCCCCCTCGACCAGGCTCCGCACCTGCCGCCCGCGCAGGTCGAAGATGCGCAGGCTCACGGTCCCGGCCTGCGGCAGCGAGTAGCGGATGGCGGTGGACGGGTTGAAGGGGTTCGGCGCGTTCTGCGACAGCGTCGCGAAGCGCGCGGGCGTCCCGTCGCCGGCGCCGGTCGGGCTGCCGACCTGGATCGACAGGTTGTCGACGACCCAGCCCCAGCCGTTGACGGCGCCGTCGGCGTAGAGGCGCAGGCGCAGCAGGACCGTGTCGCGCACGGCGAAGGCGTCGTGCAGGTCGAAGACGTGCGGCCTCAGCAGCGACGAGCTGCCCGGCGTGCCGGCGTACCAGGCCGCCTCCCAGGCGGCGTCGCGGCGGCAGTCGTAGCCGGGGGCGATCGGCACCCAGTTGACGCCGTCCTTGCTGCCCTCCAGGATCACGTAATCCCAGAAATCGCTGTTGCCGAAGACGCTGCCGGGCTCGCCCGGCTCGACCAGGACGACCTCGTCGAAGGAGACGTAGGCGTCCGACTGGGCGACGACGATCGGCACGGCGAGCATGGCGATGTAGGCGGCGTTGTCGGCGTAGTCGTGCGGGAAGTGCAGGGCGCCGCCGCTGAAGCCGGCGTCGCCGCCGATCGTGAAGCCGCTGCCGGCGAAGTCGCCGGACGCCGAGAAGTCGTTCGCGTAGGAGGAGACCGGCGTCGCGAACACGAACACCTCGAGGCTGCGGGTGACCGAGTCGTGGCCGACGCCGCCGCTGAAGGCGCGCGCGAACACGCTGCGCTGGCCCGCGCTCAGCACGGGCAGCTGCACCAGGGCGTCCTGCCGGAAGCCGCTGGCCGGCAGGGTAGCGCGCCGGACGCCGTCGACGAAGACCTGGGTGGAGTCGTACGGGGAGCGCAGGTTCAGGTCGACGCTCAGCAGGCCGTCGGGCCCCTGGTAGAGCGCGTCGATGAGCGGCTTGTAGGTCTTGCCGGCGACGAGCGAGGGGAACGCCACGCTCCAGATGCCGCGGCCATGGCTGCCGATCACGACCTCGTCCTCGACCTCGGTCATCGACCAGATCGCCACGCTGGGCAGGCCGTTCTCGGCGAGGTCCCAGCTGGCGCCGCCGTCCAGCGACTCGACCAGGCCGATCTCGGTGCCGGCCCAGAGGTGGTCGGGGTCGTCGGAGAACACCTGCAGGTCGTACACCGCGACGTCGGGGAAGCCGTTGGTGCTCGGGCTGCCGCCCGCGAAGCCCGTGAGGTCGGTCCAGGTCTGGCCCAGGTCGGTCGTCTTGAGGATCTTGGGCCGCCCGGCGAAGCTGAACAGGACGTAGGCCGCGGCGGGATTCGCCGGGTCCGTGGCCAGGCCCGAGATGCCGCCCATGGTCGCGGACGTGTAGTTCGGCACCGCGGCGAAGGTGAGGCCGCCGTCGGTCGAGACGTGGATCATGCCGCCGGCGTCCATGCGCGCGCCCGCCCAGACGATGTCCGGGTCGGCGCGCGAGACCTTCACGTTGTGGAAGCTGCCGATCGCCCCCCAGGTGGCCGCGGCCACCGGGGACAGCGACCAGCTGCCGCCGAAGTCGGTCGAGCGCCAGACGCCGTTGCGGCCCACCGCGAACAGCAGGTCGGGCGACAGGTTGGACTTGGCGACCTTGGTGATGAAGGGCGCGTTGGCGCTGCCGGTGTCGCTCAGCCCGCCGGTGGCGCCGTTCCAGCTCTGGCCGCCGTCGAGCGAGCGCTGCAGGCCGTTGTACTGGTAGCCGCCGATCATCTTCAGCGGATCGTCGAAGTGCCACGACGTCTCGTAGCCGTCGCCGCCGATGGCGAAGGTCCAGGGGGCGAGCCGGTCCGGGTCGGGCGCCGAGAACCAGGTGCCGTTGTCCTGCATGCCGCCGAAGTAGGCGCTGGCGCCGGGGCACTTGTCGACGCCGTAGAACTGGGTGGTGGTCATGCCGGCGATGGGGGCGCTCCAGCCGGAGGCCTGGCTGCCCGCGAGGCCGACGCCGCCGTCGTTGGTGTTGAGCAGGCGCCACGAGCCGCCGCCGTCGGGGATCACGAGCAGGCCGTGGTGGTCGACGTGCACCGGGCCCACGCTGAGCTGGGAGGTGGTGCGGCTGGTGCCCGACAGCGTGATCTGCCACAGCCGCACGCCGCCGACGTACAGGAGGTTCGGGTCGGTCGGGTGGCAGACGATGGTGTTGTCGTACCAGCCCTGCGCGCCGAGCCAGTTCGGCTCCGTCCCGCTCTCGAAGGTCTCGGACCAGCTCGCGCCGGCGTTGGTCGAGATCCACAGCTCGGAGTGGCTCGCGCCCTCGGCCGCGGCGTAGAGGCGGCTCGCGTTGGCCGGCGAGACGACCAGCTCGAAGCGCCCGGTCAGGTCGGCGATGCCGGTGTTGACGTAGGTCCAGGAGAGGCCGGCGTTGGTCGACTTGAGGATGCCGCCCTCGTCGACCGTCGCGTAGAGCACGTTGAAGTTGCCGGGCGTGGCCACGAGCTGCTGGATCTTCTTCACGCGGCCGAAGGTGCCGAGGTCGGTGATCGCGTGCACCTCGGTCCAGTTCGCCCCGCCGTCGGTCGACCGGAAGATGCTCGAGCGCTGCAGCACCGAGTCCTTGTAGCGCCCGACCGTGGTCGCGGCCAGCACGACGTTCGCGTTCGCGGGGTCGACCACGATCCTCGCCACGTTGTTGAAGGACGGGTTGTCGACCGTCGACGCCAGGTGCGACCAGGTGAGGCCGCGGTCCGTCGACTTCAGGATGCCGTTGCCGTTGATGGTGTCGACGTTGAAGAAGCTCTCGCCGGTGCCGGCGTACAGGACGTCGTGGTTGCTGGCGGCCATGGCCAGCGACTGGACCGACAGCACCGGGAAACCGGGGGTCAGGTCGGTCCAGACGGCGCCGCCGTCGGCGGTCTTCCAGACGCCGCCGCCGGCCGTCCCGATGTACCAGGTGTCGCCGCTCGGGTCGTCGGGGTCGGCCACGATCGCGCGCGCGCGGCCGGCGACGTTGCCGGGGCCGCGGCTCTCCCAGGCCAGCACCGTCGCGGGCGTCCGCTTGGCGGTGCGCGCCCGGCCCAGCTCGCGCACGAGGTAGCCCGCCTCGTACTCGGATTCCTTGCGGTCGGCGGGGATGCGCATCTCGTTCAGCAACCGCGCGAACTCCTCGGGAGCCTCGAAAGCGGGCTGGCCCGCGAGCTTGCGCTCGATGCGGTCGATCTTGTGCTCGGCCTTGAAGCGGTCGGCCGATCCCGGCGCGGCGTGGTCGCGCCGCAGCTCGAGCCGGGCGATCTCGCGCGCGAACGGATCCTGAGGGTCCCGCACATCCGTGCCGGCGCGGTAGGTCAGGACACAGATCGCGAGCAGGCCGGCCAAGGCCAGCAGGGAAGGAATCCGCGAGAAGCGCATGTCGGAACCTCGTTTAGATGGGCGAAGCGGCCGGGGGACGGCTGACGGGTGCATCTAGGATATCAAATAATCGTCTCCAGGGCCACCTCTCCGACGAGGCGCGCGCGGGACGGTCAGGGCGCCCCGTCGAAGAAGTCCACGACCCCGGTTTCCAGCGAATAATCCGCGCCGACGACCAGCAGCCCGTCCTCGCGGATGAGCTTCTCGAGGATGGCCGACCCGTGCCGCAGGTGGTCCGCGGAGACGCGGATGTTCGCCCGCACCGCCCGCTGCACCAGTTCCGCGGGTCGGAGCCCCGGCTCCGCCGCCAGCAGGGGTTCCACCGAGGGCCGGATGCGGTCGACGATCGCACGCAGGTTCCGCGAGTGGGCGTCGGGCGGGCGACCCAGGGTCTCGAGCGTGGCCAGGATCGCGCCGCATTCGGAATGGCCCAGCACCACGACCAGGCGCGTGCCGTACTGCTCCGCCGCGAACTCGACGCTGCCGACCTGCGACGGGGCGACGATGTTGCCCGCGACCCGGATGACGAACAGGTCGCCGAGTCCCTGGTCGAAGACGAGTTCCGCCGGCACCCGCGAATCGGAGCAGCCGAGGATGATGGCGTGCGGTTCCTGGCCGGCCGTCAGTTCGAGGCGGCGGGCCTGCCGCACCCGCGGGTCGCAGTTGCGGACCTCGCTCACGAAGCGGCGGTTGCCTTCGCGCAGGCGCTCAAGCGCCTGGTGCGCCGATATCATCGTGGACCTCCGTTTCTTGGACCGCCGCCCTCGCGATGCCCTTCAGCATGCCGCCGAACACCAGCTGGTGCACCGGGAAGAGCGCGTACCAGTAGACCCGGCCGAAGAGCCCCACCGGGTCGAAGATCGCGGTCTGCCGGATCGTCGAGCCCCGGCCGTCGCCCTCGACCTCGAACTCCAGCCACGCCCGCCCGGGCAGCTTCATCTCGGCGGCGAGCCGCAGGCGGCGGCCCGGCTCCAGCGCCTCGACGCGCCACCAGTCGACGGCGTCGCCCACGCGCAGCGTCGTCGGCGAGGTCCTCCCCCGCCTGACGCCCACGCCGCCGACGAGCAGGTCGAGGAACCCCCGCAGCCGCCACAACGGATTCCACGCGTACCACCCCGTGGCGCCGCCGATCCTCTCGACGGGCGCGAAGGCGGCCGCGGGCGGGACCGGCACGTTCCTCGTGCGCGAATCGACCAACCGGGAGCCGAACTGCACGCCGCCCCACGCCGGCGGCGCGCCCGACGAGGAAAGGGCGTCGGACCAGCGCGTCGCCGCGTAGTGGCGTTCCTCGCTGGCGAAAGCCCGGCGCACCGCCTCTTCGACGCCCACCGGTCTGACGGCGAAGACCGTGAGCGCGGCGTTGTCCCGGACCACCGTGGGGTGGACGATGCTCTCGATGAGCTTGCGGCCGATCCGCGCGTACAGCGGCGTGACCAGCCCCAGCCACAGGCTGGACAGGTACGGGGTCAGGACCGGCACCGGGATCATGCGCAGCCGCAGCCCGCGATGCCGCGCGTACACGCGCATGATGTCCGCGTAGGACACCTGGTCGGCGCCGCCGATCTCGTACACGCGGCACGCGGCGACGGGCAGCGCCAGCCCGGCCGCCAGGTACTCCAGCAGGTCGTCGATCGCGATGGGCTGGGCCGGCACCTTGACCCAGCGGGGCGTGATCATCACCGGCAGCCGCTCCACCAGCGAGCGGATCATCTCGAACGACAGGCTCCCGGAGCCGATGACGATCGACGCGCGGAACTCCAGCACCGGCACGCCCGACTCCCGCAGGATCCGCCCGACCTCCTGGCGGCTGCGCAGGTGGGGCGACAGCTCCTCCTCCTCGCAGCCGAGACCGCCCAGGTAGATGATGCGCTCAACCCCCGCCGCCCGCGCCGCCGCGCCGAAGTTCCGCGCCGCCAGCCGGTCCGCCTCGACGAAGGACCCGCTCGCGCCCATCGAGTGGACCAGGTAGAAGGCCGCGCGGATTCCGCGCAGGGCGGCATCGAGGCTCGGCCGGTCCAGGACGTCCCCGGCGACGACCTCCGTCGACGGGCCGACCCTCGGCCAAAGCGCCTCCGGCCGCCTGGCCAGGCAGCGCACGCTCCGACCGCGCTCCTCCAGCAGCTTCAACAGGCGGCCGCCGACGTAGCCGCTGGCGCCGGTCAGCAGGACGACGCCGGACGGCGCCGCGGCGTTCATCCCGTTCACGAGGGCACGTCGATCAGCACGAAGTCCGCGCGCTCGCGCGCCTCGACGACCAGGGTCCCCGCGGCGTCGAGGCGGGCCTGGTCGTTCGCGTCCAGCTCACGGCCGTCGACCAGGAGGCGCCCCGACTCCACGTACACGAAGGTCCGCCTGCCGGCGGCGGCCTCGTGCGTGACGACGCGGCCCGCGTCCAGGTCGCAGCGGTGGATGACGGCGTCGGCGTGCAGGGTGACGGCGCCGGCGTCGCCCCGCCCGGAGGCCACGGGATGCAGCCGGTTGCGCCGGTCGTCGGGGTCGAAGGTCCGCTGGTCGTAGGAGGGCGTCAGGCCCTTGCGCTCCGGGAAGATCCAGATCTGATAGATGTGGACGGGTTCCGTGCCCAGGTTGTGCTCGGAGTGGGTCAGCCCCGCACCGGCGGACATGCGCTGCACGTCGCCCGCCCTGATCACAGCCCGGTTCCCCAGGCTGTCCTGGTGGGTCATCTCGCCCCGCAGGACCAGCGTCACGATCTCCATGTCCCGGTGGGGATGCATCGGGAATCCCGTCCCGGGCGCGACGATGTCGTCGTTGAACACGCGCAGGGACCCGAACCGCTCGTTCTGCGGATCGTGGTAGTCGGAGAACGAGAAGAGCCAGTAGGACTGCAGCCAACCGATATCCGAGAAATGGCGCCGTTCCGCCTTGACGATCTCGGTCATGTCACCTTCCCCTCGCGGGCTGTGCGGGCGGCGAGGAGGTCGACGTACGCCCCCTCGACCAGCTGGGCCGCCCGGACGCCCAGCCTCTCCATCAACGCGTGCGCCTCGTCGATCCCCGCCGCGGCGTCCTCATCGTCCCGCAGGACGACTTCCAGCTCCAGGAAATCGCCCAGCTCCTCGACGCGATCCAGGTGCACGCGCGTGCGGCCGACGAGGTACACGGTGCGGTGCTTCACGACCCGGCCGGCCTCCCCGTTCGACTGCGCCAGCAGTTCCCGCAGGGCGCCGGGCGCGGCGGTCGGCGCGATCAGGTAGTACGACTCCTTGGGGCCCTGCCGGTCGGCGCGGCGGTAGAAGATGAGCTCGCCCCGGTCCTCGCCGAAGGCGCGCAGCTTCAGCCGGCCTTCCTCGCACCGGAAGAACGTGTCGTCCTGGTCGATCTCCTCGGGACCGCCGGTCGCCAGGGCGACGACCAGGGGCCGCAGTTCCGTGATGCCCGCCAGACGGGCCTTGATCTCGATGTTCCGCGCCACCGCCCACCTCCGGCTCGTCCCCGCTACACGTCTTCCGGGATCAGGAACCAGCGCAAGGCGGTCTCGAAGTCCGTGAACGCGTCCACGGAGAAGCCGCGGTTGTGCGAGCACGTCTCGAGGAAGGCCGCGGCATCGAACGAGGCCCCCTCGTGCACGAGCAGCGCCACCTTGCGGCGGAAGGTATCGCCGTGCGCGAACAACTCCGAGGCGAGATTGTACAGGTCGAGCGTCGTCATGCGCCACTGCGTGTCCCGGAAATCGATCAGCAGGTCGTAATCCACGGGGTGGCGGTCGGTCTTGGCGATGTCCACGAGGAGCTGCCGGCTCGTGGCCATGTCGATGACCCCCTCGGGGGTGATCTCCAGGAAATCCCCGGTCGTGACGATTTTGATCTTGGTTGCCATGGAATGACCCCTCCGTTCATGGAATCTTGCGATCCTGCCCGCCGGCCTCCGGCCCCGACTCCGCATCCGCGGCCACCAAGACGCGGTTCTTCCCGCTGCGCTTGACCTGGTAGAGCGCCGCATCCGCCCTCTCCACGAGTTCCCGTGACGTCCCGGTCTTCTTCCCGCACGAGGCCACGCCGACGCTGACGGTCACGGTCCGGCCGTCGGGCAGGCGTTCCGCCAGCTCCCGGTTCAGCCGGACGGCGATCGCACGGGCCTCCGTCGCGTCGGTCATCGGCAGGATGACCGCGAACTCCTCGCCGCCGTAGCGGCAGCAGACGTCCGCCTCCCTGGAGACGCGCATGAGGGTCCTGCCCATCGCGGCCAGGATCCTGTCGCCCTGCCGGTGCCCGAACGTGTCGTTGACCACCTTGAAGTCGTCGATGTCGATCAGGACCAGGGAGACCGGCGCGCCGTAGCGCACGTAACGCCGCACCTCGAAGTCGATCTGCTGGTAGAAATAGGTGTGGTTGAAGAGGCCCGTCAGGCCGTCGCGCAGCGAGAGCTCGACGATCCCGTCGAGGTGCTCCTCGTCCACGAGCGTGGCGGAATCCATGAAGGTCGTGATGTTCGACAGGTAGTCCAGGGCGGCGACGACGATCCTGACGTTCCGGCCCAGGATCCCCGACAGCTTGTATTTGTGCTGCAGGATCTCCCGCCAGTGGCCTTCGGCTTCGTCCGGCGCGAAGTACTGGTGCGTGATCGCGTAGAGGAGGTCGGAATAGAAGCTCGGGCCGCGGCTCTGTTGCAGGTCGTCGAGCAGGGTCCCCTCGTCGGCCGAGAGCGGCCGGTCCCCGGCCAGGGCGGACACCAGGTCCAGAGAGAGCGCGCCGAGGCCCAGGATCCACCAGCGGCGATCGGCGTCGGCCTCGTCGACGGGCGGCGGCAGGTCGTGCGGATCCGTCATGACGGGGCCTTCCTTTTCCGTGCCTTGGGCGCCGCCGCCGGTCACCGGCCCGCGACGGCGGCCGCGGTCAGACGACCGCGCCGAACAGCTTCCCGACCGCCGCCGTGCACGCCATGGCCACCACGCCCCAGAAGGCGACCCGCACGGCCCCACGGGCGATCGCGGCGCCGCCGAGACGCGCCGCCACTCCTCCCAGGACGAGCAGCAGGATCAGGGTCGAGGCCACGACCCACGTCGTGAGCCACCCGAAGGGGACGCATGCGGCGAGGAGCGCCGGCGGCGCCGCCCCCGCGGCGAAGGAAGCCGCCGAGGCCATCGCGGCCTGGAGCGGGCGGGCCCGCGTCGCCTCGTGGATGCCGAGCTCGTCCCGGGCATGGGCGCCCAGGGCGTCGTGGGCCATCAGCTGATCCGCCACCGTGAGCGCCAGATCCGGGTCGAGCCCGCGGCCGGTGTAGATGCCCGCCAGTTCTTGCCGTTCGGCTTCCGGCGTGTCGTCGAGTTCGCGACGCTCCCGGGCGAGGTCGGCCTGCTCGGTGTCCGCCTGGGAACTCACCGAAACGTACTCGCCGGCCGCCATCGAGAGGGTGCCGGCCACCAGACCCGCCACGGCCGCCACCAGCACGGCCGCGCGCTCGGGCTCGGCCGCGGCCACGCCCACGACCAGGCTGCTCGTGGAGATCAGGCCGTCGTTGGCGCCCAGGACGGAGGCGCGCAGCCACCCGATCCGGTCGCTACGGTGCTTTTCGCCGTGCATGGCTGTCTCCGGTCGGGGCCTGACGCTGAGGGGACGCGCTCACCAATATACTCACAACCGGCTCGGGGCGACCCTGCTGCAATCCGCAACGGGTGTTGACGCTCGCCCTGGTTGTCGATATATTCCTATCTGCGGTTCATTTGCAACTAGGAATGATCATTGATGATCGACAGCAATGACATCACGGACCGGCTCGCGAAGTACCGGGCGGCCGCCAAGGCGGCGGGCGTCAAGCTGACCCACCAGCGCCTGGAGATCTTCCGCGAGGTCGCCTCGAGCCTGGAGCACCCGGACGCCGAGTCCGTCTTCCGCGCCGTGAAGACCCGGCTGCCGACGGTGTCGCTGGACACCGTGTACCGGACGCTGTGGCTGCTCCACGATCTCGGCCTGGTCGCCACGCTCGGGCCGCGACGCGGGAGCGTGCGCTTCGACGCCAACCTCGAGCGGCACCACCACTACGTCTGCGTGCGCTGCGGGCTGGCGCGGGACTTCACGAGCACCGAGCTCGACGTCCTGCGCCTCCCCGACGCCGTGCAGGCGTTCGGCAGCATCGACGCCACGCACGTCGAGGTGCGCGGCGTCTGCGGGGGCTGCGCCGCGGAATCCGCCGCGGCGCCCGACCTCCAGAAGACCGGGATCCCGGACGGGGAGTGACCCTCGCCGTCGGGCAACACGAAGGGCGGGCGACCGCCGAAAGGGAGGCGAACATGGGAACGCGCGGACGCGAGATCATCGGCATGGACGTCGATCATCTCCTGGACCTGCTCAACCGGGCCTACGCGAGCGAGTGGCTGGCCTACTACCAGTACTGGCTCGGCGCGAAGCTCATCAAGGGTCCAATGAAGGACGCCGTGGCGGCGGAGCTGAACCTGCACGCCGCCGAGGAGCTGAACCACGCCGTGATGCTGTCGGGCCGCATCATCCAGCTCGGCGGCACGCCGGTGCTGACGCCCGAGGGCTGGGCGAAGCTGAGCCCCTGCAAGTACGACGCGCCCGAGGACCCGTACGTGGCCGTCCTGCTCGACCAGAACATCGCGGGCGAGCAGTGCGCGATCACCACGTACAAGGCCCTGATGGACGCCACCAAGGACAAGGACATGGTGACGTACAACCTGGCGCTCGCGATCCTCGAGCAGGAGATCGAGCACGAGGAGGACCTGCAGAGCCTGCGGGAGGACCTCGACCTGATGGTGGTGCGGGGCAGCAAGTAGCCGCCGGGCCGTTCGTGGCGCATGCCGGCCGTGTCGGTTAGCTTGTGGATCATGAAAACCATTGATCCGGGCCGGGAGATCCACCGCCTCCGCCCGGAGGCCGGGCTCCCGCTGCGCGGCCCGGGGATCTCGTCCGAGGTCCCGGCCGCGCGTCTTTCTGCCCCCGCAAGCGCGACGCCATGATCCCCGCGCGACGTTTCCCGCGCTCCCCCGGCAGGACTCCCGGCGACGAGCAGCCCCTGCGGTCGGAGCTGTTCAGCGCCGATCAGATGAAACACCACGGCAAGTCCCTCGCCGAAAGCCACGGCCCCTGCCGCGAGCGGGCGCCCGACCGGCTCCTGTCCCGGCTGGCGGAGAACGAGCGCGTCCTGGCCGAAACGCGCGACCTGGTGACCGAGGCCGTCACGACCGACCGCCGCATCACGCCGGCCGGCGAGTGGCTGCTCGACAACTTCTATCTCATCGAGGAGCAGGTCCGCACGGCCCGGCGCCATCTGCCGAAGGGCTACAGCCGGGAGCTGCCCGCGCTGCGCCGCGGTCCGTCCGCCGGCTACCCCCGCGTCTACGACATCGCGCTGGAGACGATCGCGCACGGCGACGGCCGCGTCGACCCGGAGAACCTGAGCAGCTTCGTCGCCGCCTACCAGTCGGCCAGCGTCCTGAAGCTGGGCGAGCTGTGGGCCATCCCGATCATGCTGCGCCTGGCGCTCATCGAGAACCTGCGGCGCGTCGCCGCCCGGATCGCGGCCGACAGGATCGACCGCAACCGCGCCGACCACTGGGCGGACAAGATGACCGGGATCGCCGAGAACGACCCCAACAGCCTGATCCTCATGGTCGCCGACATGGCGCGCTCCGACCCGCCCATGGTCAGCTCCTTCATCGCCGAGTTCGCGCGCCGCCTCCAGGGCCGCCACCCTTCGCTGGCGCTGCCCCTGACCTGGATCGAGCAACGGCTCGCGCAGTCCGGGCTGACGATCGAGCAACTGGTACAGCAGGAGAACCAGCAGCAGGCGGCCGACCAGGTCTCGATCGGCAACAGCATCGGCAGCCTGCGTTTCTTGGGCGCCACGGACTGGCGCGAGTTCGTCGAGACGATGAGCGTCGTCGAGGCCACGCTGCGCCGGGACCCGGGCGGCGTCTACGGCAGGATGGACTTCGTCACCCGCGACCGTTACCGCCACGCGGTGGAGAGGATCGCTGGCGGGAGCGCGCTGACCGAAGCGCAGGTGGCGCAGCTGTCGCTCGACTTCGCGCAGGCCGGCGCGACGGACGCCGGCGGCCGCGACCGGACGTCGCACGTCGGCTACTACCTGATCGACCGCGGGCTGCCGCAGCTCGAGCGGGCGGCGCGGATGAAACGTTCCGCCGGCGACGTCGTGCGGCGAGCCGCCGGCCGCCACCCGCTCCTGGCGTACCTGGGGCCGATCCTGCTGATCGGGGCGCTGCTGACCGGCGGGCTGGCCGCGGCCGGGCTGGCCGCCGACCCGGGCGGCCCGGTGCTCGTCCTGACGGTGGCCCTCTCGCTGCTGTGCGCGAGCCAGCTGGCGGTCGCCCTGGTGAACTGGCTCGCCGCGCTGATCGCCAGGCCGCACCTGCTGCCGCGCCTCGACTACTCCACCGGGATACCGCCGGAATCGCGCGCGCTGGCCGTGGTCCCGACGATGATCACGAGCCTCCGCAACATCGAGGAACTGGCCGAGGCGCTGGAGGTCCGGTTCCTGGCGAACCGGGACGGCAACCTGAACTTCGGCCTGCTGACCGACTTCGCCGACGCGGACGAGGAATCGCAGCCGCAAGACGCGCCGCTCCTGCGGTTCGCGCGCGAGCGGATCGAGGGGCTCAACGACAAGTACCGGCAGGGAAGCGACAGCCCCTTCTTCCTGTTCCACCGGCCCCGGACCTGGAATCCGCGGGAGCGGCTGTGGATGGGCCACGAGCGCAAGCGGGGCAAGCTCGCCGACCTGAACGCCCTGTTGCGGGGCGCGCCCCCCGACCGCTTCGCGCTCGTCGTCGGCAGGACGGAGATCCTGCCGAACGTCAGGTACGTGATCACCCTCGACACCGACACGCAGCTGCCGCGCGACACGGCGCGGCAATTCGTCGCCACCATGGCGCACCCGCTCAACCGGCCGCGCTACGACGGGGACCGGGCGCGCGTCGTCGAGGGGTACGGCATCCTGCAGCCCCGCGTGGCCGCGAGCCTGCCGGGATCGAACCGCTCCCGGTACGCCAGGCTGTGCGGCGGCGAACCGGGCCTCGACCCGTACACGCGCGCCGTCTCGGACGTCTACCAGGACCTGTTCCACGAGGGGTCGTTCATCGGCAAGGGGATCTACGACGTCGACGCCTTCGAGCGCGCGCTGGGCGGGCGCTTCCCGGAGAACCGGATCCTGAGCCACGACCTCCTGGAGGGCTGCTACGCCCGCTCGGGGTTGCTGAGCGACGTGCAGTTGTACGAGGACTACCCCGGCGACTACCTCGCCGACACGCGCCGCCGCCACCGCTGGATCCGCGGCGACTGGCAGCTCCTGGCGTGGTTGTGGCCGCTCGTGCCCGACGCGGAGCCGCGCCGCCGCAGGAACACCCTCTCGGCGCTGTCGCGCTGGAAGCTCGGCGACAACCTCCGCCGCAGCCTCGCCCCCCCGGCGCTGACCCTGCTTCTGCTGCTGGGCTGGACGGTCCTGGCGCCCGCGTGGTTCTGGACCCTGGCGGTGATCGGGATCGTCATGATCCCGCCGCTGGCGGCTTCCCTGCTGGACCTGTCCCGCAAATCCGGCGACGTGAGCCTGGCCCAGCATCTCGCCGCCACCGCGCGCACGACCGGCCGTCATTTCTCCCGGGCGACGTTCAGCCTCGCCTGCCTGCCCCACGAGGCGCATTCCTGCCTCGACGCGATCCTGCGCACGATCCGGCGACTGATTGCCCGCCGACGGCTTCTCGAGTGGAACCCCTCCTGCAGCGACGCGAGCGATCGTCCGGCGGGTCTCGCCGCTTTCCTGCGCGAGATGTGGGCCGCCCCCGCGATCGCCGTCGCGACGCTGGCCGGCCTGGCCTACCTGAGACCGGACGTCCTGGCGATCGCCGGTCCCGTCCTCGGGCTCTGGCTGATCTCGCCGGCGGTCGCGTGGTGGCTGAGCCGCCCCCTCACCCGCCGGCAGGCGGTGCTGACGGACGGCCAGCAAATCTTCCTGCGGAAGCTCGCCCGCCGGACCTGGGCGTTCTTCGAGACGTTCGTCGGGCCCGACGACCACTGGCTGCCCCCGGACAACTTCCAGGAACTCACCACGGCGAAGGTCGCGCACCGCACGTCGCCGACCAACATGGGTCTCTCGCTGCTGTCGAACCTGGCCGCCTACGACTTCGGCTACATCCCCGCCGGGCAGCTGATCGAACGCACGTCGCGCGCGTTCGACGCCATGGACGTCCTGGATCGCCACCGGGGCCATTTCTACAACTGGTACGACACGCAGACCCTGGAGCCGCTGCCGCCCCTCTACGTCTCGACGGTGGACAGCGGCAATCTCGCCGGCCACCTGCTGACGCTGCGCCCGGGCCTGCTCGAGCTGCCCGACCAGCGCATCGCGGGCGCCCGGTCCTTCGAGGGACTGGACGACACCCTGCGCATCCTGGCGGACGCCGCGGACGGTCGCGCGGCGCCGCAGCTGGCCGCGCTCCGCGCGGAGTTGGCCACCTCCCGGGCCGGAGACCCCGCCACGCTGCAGGCGGTCCGGTCCCGGCTGGTGACGCTGGCCGCGTCGGCCGCCGCCGTCGCGTCCGCCTTTGCCGACGAACCCGCAGGTGACGCGGCCTGGTGGGCGGACGCCCTGGTCCGCCAGTGCACGGCGGCGGTCGACGAACTCGCGCGCTTGGCGCCCTGGACCTCGCAGCCGGCCGTCGCCGCCCCGGGTCCGGACGCGATCCCGACGCTGCGCGAACTGGCGGCGCGGGCCGGCCCGGACGGCGACCCCGCCCGGGAGCGGATGGCGGCGGTCGCGGACCTCGCGCATCGCGCCGACGAGATCGCCCAGGCGGACTACGGCTTCCTCTACGACGAAGCCCGCCACGTGCTGGCGGTCGGCTACAACGTCGCCCAGCGCCGCCTCGACGACAGCTACTACGACCTGCTCGCCTCCGAAGCGCGTTTGGCCAGCTTCGTGGGCATCGCGCGG
>JAURXS010000404.1 GCA_030654305.1 bacterium
GGCGACCGGCACGCCCCGCAGCGTCCGGACGGCGTCCAGGCGCACGGCGACGGCCGGGTCGGTCGCCGCGGCGGGCGGGATCGACCAGGCGGTCCCCGTCACCAGGACGCGCGGGCGCGGCGTCGGCAGCGCGAGCAACGCCGAAGCGGTCGGCGACAGGGCGGAGTCCCCGCTCGCGGCCCGCACGACCGGTCCCGGCCGTCGCCACTGCAGGTCCTCGACTCGGGCCACGGTCCCCGGGACCGACTCGAAGGGGAAGGCGATGCGCAGGACGGTGCGCTGCGCGCCGGCCGACAGCACGTCGACCCGCGGCGCCCCGACCGTCGGCCGCTCCGGCGGCGTCTGGGCCCGGGCGAGGTCGGCGCCAAGGGCCAGCAGCGCCCCGCATGCCCAAAGCGTCACGAAGGCCCGGAAATGTCGCTCGTCCCGGCGCCTCAAGGCCGGTCCCCCCGCGTCTCGGGCAGGGGCGTCGCCTCGTCGATCAGCAGGATCGGGATGTCCTGCTCGACCCGGTAGCGCAAGCGGCAAGAGGCGCAATCCAGCCAGGCGTGGTTGGACGGCACGGTCAGGGTCCCCTTGCAGCGGGGGCAGGCCAGGATTTCCAGGAGCTTCGGGCTCAGCACGACGTCCTCCTCGGGACGGGGCGCGCCGACGGCCGGACTAGCCGGACGAACGGCGGGGAGATCTCCAGGCACGACAAGACCGGTTCCCGAAACGATGCCGAGGGAACGGGCATCAACGGCGGGTCCACCCCGGCGCCGTCGGACGGGTGTCCGATCCGCGTCACCGGGGTAGGATACTTGAAGAGGTTGGCATGACAAGGATAAAGGAAGCCGGCCCGGGTGTCAACGCCCGGCGTGACGGGCTCAGCCTTCCTGGAAAATCCCCATGGCGAGGAACTTGTCCAGGCGCTGGCGGCGGAGGTCCTCCGCGCTGACGGTCGCCAGCTCGTCGAGGTCGGCGATGATGCGCGATTTCAGGACGGCCGCGGTGGCGATGTGGTCGCGGTGGGCGCCGCCGGTCGGCTCCGGCAGCACGGCGTCGATCACGCCGAGCCGCAGCGCGTCGCGGGCGGTGATCTTCATGGCCCGCGCGGCGTCGGCGGCCTTGGCCCGGTCGCGCCAGAGGATCGCGGCGCAGCCCTCGGGGCTGATGACGCTGTAGATGGAATTCTCCAGCATGTAGACGCGGTTGCCCACGCCGATGGCCAGGGCGCCGCCGGAGCCGCCCTCCCCCGTGACGAAGACCAGCACCGGCACCGGCAAGGCGGCCATGTCGCGCAGGTTGCGGGCGATGGCCTCGCCCTGGCCGCGCTCCTCGGCGCCCAGGCCGGGGTAGGCCCCGGGCGTGTCGATGAAGGTCACGATGGGGCGCTGGTTGCGGGCCGCCAGCTCCATCACCCGCATCGCCTTGCGGTAGCCCTCGGGGTGGGCCATGCCGAAGTTGCGGTGGATGTTGCTCTTGGTGTCGCGCCCCTTCTGGTGCCCGATCACCATGACCGGACGGCGGCCCAGGAAGGCCATGCCCGCGATCAGGGAAGGATCGTCCCGGAAGGCGCGGTCCCCGTGCAACTCGTTGAAACCGTCGAAGATCAGGCGCAGGTAGTCCTGGGTCGTGGGGCGGCGGGGGTGCCGGGCCAGTTGGACCCGCTGCCAGTCGTCGAGGCTGTCGAAGATCTCGCGCCCCAGCGACGTCACACGCTCGCGCAGGCGCTGGACCTCGTCGGTCACGTCCAGGCCGCGCAGGCTGGCCGAGTCCTCGAGGGTGCGGATGCGCTCCTCGAGTTCCACGATGGGTTTCTCGAACTCCAGCCAGGGTGTCGTCTTGGGATTCATCGGGGGTCGTGTGTCTCCCGGCCTGGTCCGGGGACATTCCCGGACGGCGAAGCGCTGAATCTATCGGCTCAGGCCGCCGGGTGTCAAGACTCCCGCGCCGGTCAGGCGCCGGCCGACTGCCGGCGGTAGCCGCCGTTGGCGCGGCGGGCGGATCCCGCGGGGACCGAACAGCGGAACACGGTGCCGGACGCGCCGGGCAGGTCGCGCAGCCGTCTCAGCACGCCCAGCGACAGCACGACCCGGTGGCTGCGCGAGCGCAGCAGCCAGCTCCGCCCGCCCCGCAGGACCTCCACCAGCAGGGGCACCGGCCGGTCCGACGCGGCGTCCGCGCCGTCCGCCGGCCGCGAGGACCACACGAGCTCGTCGAGGGCGTCGGCCGCGGTCTCGGCGCCGGGGGCGTCCAGGTCCAGGCGCAGCAGGACCTCGTGGGTCCAGGCCCGCAGCGCCTCGTCGACCGGCACGACGCGGTCGGCGATCACGACGCGGTTGCCGTCGTCGTTGACGCGCATGCGCCCGCCCACGATCAGGATGCCGTCGCCCTGGATCAGCGGCGCCGACTTCTCGTAGAGGTCGGCGTAGGCGATGACCTCGATCATTCCGCGGCGGTCCTCGAAGAGGGTGCGGGCGTACCGGCGCTTGTAGCGGTCGCGGGCCTCGGTGAAGGAGGAGACCACGCCTGCCAGGTCGACCCACGC
>JAURXS010000405.1 GCA_030654305.1 bacterium
GAGCTGATCCCCCAGCTCAGCGAGGGCGAGTTCTTCTTCGAGGCCACCCTGCCCGAAGGCGCCTCGCTCGCGGCGACGGACCGCGCCCTGCAGGTCATGGAGCGGGCGGCCGCCGCCGAACCCGGGGTGGCCGTGCAGTACGCGACCGTCGGCAGCCGGCTGGTCTCGGGCGGCCTGTCGGTGAACACGCGGGCCGAGAACCTCGGCCAGCTCAACGTGGTGATGAAGGACCGCGGCGACGGCGCCGCCGAGGCGGCCGTCGCCGACCGCATGCGCGCCGCTTTCGCCGACCTGCCCGACCTCGAGGCGCGCTTCGGCCGCCCGTCCTACTTCACCCTCAAGACGCCCGTCGAGGTGCTCGTCTTCGGCGACGACCTCGAGGATCTGCGGGCCTACTCCCTGGAGATCGCCGCGGACCTGGCCGGGGTGCCGGGGCTCGTCGACGTGCGCTCGTCGCTCGAGGCGGGCAACCCCGAGCTGCAGGTGGTGTTCGACCGCGAGCGGCTGGCCGCGCTGGGCCTCGACATGGGCGTGCTGTCCGAGACGCTCAAGAACCGCGTCCTGGGCGTGGTGCCGACGCGCTTCAAGGAGGAGGACCGGCAGATCGACATCCGCCTGCGCAACCGCGAGAGCGACCGCCACACGGTCGAGGACGTGCGCAACTTGGCGCTGCCCGGCCCCGACGGCACCACCCTGCGCCTGACCTCCGTGGCCGACGTGTCCGAGGACCGCGGCCCGGCCGAGATCCACCGCTTGCAGCAGCAGCGCGCCGCCGTCGTCTCGGCGAACGTCGAGGGGCGCAGCCTGGGCGCGGCCGTCGTCGACGTGCGCGCCGCGCTGGCCGGCCTGCCGCCGCCCCCGGGCCTGACCGTCGAGCTGGGCGGCCAGAACCGCGAGATGCAGGTGAGCTTCAACAGCCTGCGCTTCGCGATCATGCTGGCCGTCTTCCTGGTCTACCTGGTCATGGCGGCGACCTTCGAGTCGTTCCTGCACCCGCTGCTGGTGCTGTTCACGATCCCCATGGCCCTGATCGGCGTGGTGCCAGCGCTGCTGCTGACCGGCACGCCCGTCACCGTCATCGTCCTGATCGGGGTGGTGATCCTGGTGGGCATCGTGGTCAACAACGCCATCGTGCTCGTCGACGCCGTCAACCGGCTGCGCCGGGCGGGCCTGCCGAAGGGGGAGGCGATTGTCCGCGCCGCGCACCTGCGGCTGCGGCCGATCCTGATGACGACCCTGACCACGGTGCTGGGCCTGCTGCCCATGGCCCTGGCCTGGGGCGAGGGAGCCGAGCTGCGCGCGCCGCTGGCGATCACCGTGGCGAGCGGCCTGCTGCTGAGCACCCTGCTGACGCTGATCGTGATCCCGGCCGCCTACCTCGTCGTGCCGTCGCGCATCGGCGACGAGCGCTAACCGAAGGGGAGACCGCGGGCATGACGCTGCCGGAAATCGCCATCAAGCGGCCCGTATCGATGCTGATGCTGCTCGCGAGCATCGTGCTGCTGGGCGTGGTCGCCCTGACGCGCCTGCCGCTGGCGTTCATGCCGGACATCCAGGAACCCGAGCTGTTCGTGCAGCTCCCCTACGAAAACGCCTCGCCCGAGCAGGTCGAGCGCATGGTGGTGCGGCCGGTCGAGGACGCGCTCGGCTCGGTCAAGGGGCTGCAGAGCCTGTGGTCGAGCTGCGACGGCGAGGGCGGGCGCATCCGGCTGGGCTTCGACTGGGGCGCCGACCTGCACCTGGCCCGCACCGAGGTCTGGGAGCGGATCGACCGCATCCGCGGCGACCTGCCCGAGGACCTCGGCGACATCCAGGTCAGCACGAGCTGGGACTCGCGCGATTCGGAGTCGCCGATCCTGGAGGGCCGCCTCAGCTCGCCGCGCGACCTCAGCGAGAGCTACGACCTGCTCGAGCGCAAGATCATCCGGCCGCTGGAGCGCGTGCCCGGCGTGGCCCAGGTGCGGCTCGACGGGGTCAACCCGCGCGAGGTGCGCATCAACCTGCGGCTGGCCGACCTGGAGCTGCACGGCATGGACGTGCGCGACGTGTCGCGCCGGCTGCGCACGGGGAACTTCGACCAGTCCCTGGGCCGGATCGTGGAGGGCGACGCCCGCTGGACGCTGCGCACCGTCGGCACCCTGTCCACCGTGGAGCAGATCCGCGCCCTGCCGCTGCGCGCCGACGGGCTGCGGCTGTCCGACGTCGCCGACGTCGTCTACCAGGAGCCGCCCCTGGAGTACGGCCGGCACCTCGACGGCGACTTCGCGATCGGCGTGAGCGTGTCGCAGGAGTCGCGCGCCAACACGGTCGAGGTCTGCGACGCGCTGGCGGCCGCCATCGAGCGCATGGGGGACGACCCCGAGCTGCAGGACGTCAACTTCCTGGTCTGGTTCAGCCAGGGCGCGGAGATCCGCAAGACCCTGGGCGACCTGTCGTTCACCGGGGTCTTCGGGGCGGTCCTGGCCGCGGCGGTCCTGTTCCTGTTCCTGCGCCGCGTCTCCTCCACCGTCGTCGCGGTGCTGTGCATCCCGTTCTCCCTGATCGTGACCTGCGGCATCGTCTGGGCCCAGGGCAAGTCGCTCAACACGCTGACGCTGCTGGGGCTGATCGTGGGCGTCGGCATGCTGGTGGACAACGCCGTCGTGGTGATGGAGAACATCTTCCGGCACCGCGAGGAGGGCGCCGACCCCGTGACGGCGTCGCGCGAGGGCGCGCGCGAGGTCGCCAACGCCGTGACCGCCGCCACGCTCACCTCGGTCATCGTCTTCATCCCGCTGATCTTCAACAAGCCCAGCGAGATGAACGTCTACCTCAAGGAGCTGGCGATCACGGTCTGCCTGGCCCTGCTGGCCTCGCTGTTCATCAGCCAGACCCTGATCCCACTGGCGACCGCCTGGTACGTCCGCTCCGCGCCGCGCCCCCGCGGACGCTGGATGACCGGCCTGGAGCGGGGCTACGAGTCGCTGCTGCGGCTCAACCTGCGGCGCCGCTGGCTGGCGCCGCTGATCGGCCTGGCCGTGATCGCCTCGGCGGTCTACCCCTTCACGCACCTCGAGATGAACTTCGAGGCCTCGAACACCGAGCTGTACGTCCAGGTCAACTACGACTACAGCGAGGAGCTGAGCCTCGAACGCAAGGAAGCCCTCATCACGCAGGTGGAGCAGGGCCTCGAGCCGCACCGCGCCGAGCTGATGGCGCGCTCGATCTACAGCTTCTGGACCGACAACTGGAGCATGACCCGCGTCTACCTGGAGGAGGGCAAGGCGGACGCCGCGAACATCGCCCGCGTGCGCAACACGCTGCGCGGCTTGCTGCCCGAGATCCCGGGCGTGCGCCTGGACGTGCAGGAGGAGAGCCAGGGCTGGCGCCACGGCGGCGGGCGGCGGGTCGCCTTCCAGCTCGTGGGCGAGGACACCGAGGTGCTCATGCAGCTGGCCGAGGAGGCCACCCAGCGCGTGGCCGCCATCCCGGGCCTGCTGGACGTGGGCGCGCGCCAGCAGGAGGCCCAGCAGGAGCTGCACATCGAGCCGGACCGCGAGCTGATCGCCAGGTACGCGGTCTCGCCGGACCAGGTGGCCGACGTGGTGGGCCTCACCTACCGCGGCCGGCGGCTGCCGCGCTTCCGCACCGAGGACGGCGAGCGCGAGATGCGCCTGACGCTCGAGGAGCAGAAGACCGAGAGCCTGTCGCAGCTGTCGAACCTGCCGCTGGTGACCGCCGGCGGGGACCGGGTGCCCCTGGCCGCCGTCGCCGACTTCGTGCAGAAGCCCGGCCGCGAGCGCATCGAGCGCGACAACCGGCGCACCAGCGTCTGGGTGGGCGCCCGCTTCGAGGAGGGCACCAGCGACCGCTTCACGCCGCTGATCACCGCCGCGATGGAGGGCATGACCTTCCCCTACGGCTACTCCTGGACCTTCGGCGCCTGGCAGGAGCGCCGCCAGGAGCAGTCGCAGGAGTTCCTGACGAACCTGCTGCTGGCGCTGCTGCTGGTCTACGCGGTGATGGCCGGGCTCTTCGAGTCGGCCCGCCAGGCCCTGGCGCTGATGGTCTCGCTGCCCTTCGCCGTGGCCGGCGCCGCCTGGACGCTGCACCTGACCGGCACGGACTTCGACCAGCCGGCGGCGATCGGGCTGCTGCTGCTGATCGGCATCGTGGTGAACAACGGCATCGTCATGCTCGAGCACATCAACCAGTACCGCCGGCGCGGCATGGACCGCACCGAGGCGATGGTCCGCGGCGGCCGCGAGCGGCTGCGCCCGATCCTGATGACCGCCCTGACCACGCTGCTCGGCCTGCTGCCGATGGCGATCCAGAAGCCGTCGCTGGGCGGCGTCTACTACTACTCGATGGCCCTGGTGATCATGGGCGGGCTGTTCGTCAGCACCTTCCTGACGTCGGTGCTCCTGCCCACCACCGCGACCCTGTCCGAGGACATGTTCTCGATCCTGGGCGGACTGCCCCGGCGGCTGCGCCATCGGCGGCCTCCGGCCGCCGCGACCGCCGACCCTGTCGCCGAAGACTGACCAAGCTTCCCCGACCCGAAGGAGAGCCCCATGAGACGACCGACGCTCGTGCTCCTCTGCTGCGCGCTCGCGGCTGTCGCCGCGCCCGCGGTTGCGGCAGAGGCCCGCCTGCTGCGCATGCCCGACGTCTCGGCCGAACTGGTCGCCTTCGTCCACGCCGGCGACGTGTGGCTCGCCGACCGCGACGGTGGCGAGGCCCGCCGCCTGACCACCTTCGACGGCTTCGAAGCCGCGCCGAAGTTCTCGCCCGACGGCCGGCAGGTCGCGTTCTCCGGGAAGTACGACGGCAACCTCGACGTCTACGTGGTCGGCGTCGAGGGCGGCGAGCCGCGGCGACTGACCTGGCACCCGGGCGACGACGTCGTCCGCGGCTGGACTCCCGACGGCTCCCGCGTGGTGTTCGCGTCGGGGCGCGAGACGGTGCCGCGGTCGCAGCCGAAGCTGATGACCATCGGCCTGCAGGGCGGCCTGCCCGAGGCGCTGCCCCTGCCGCGCGCCACCGCCGGCGCGCTCTCGCCCGACGGCAAGCGCCTGGCCTACCAGCTGGTCGAGCCCTGGGAGGCCGAGTGGCGCAACTACCGCGGCGGCCAGGCCCAGCCGATCCGCGTCGTCGACCTCGCCACGCTCGCGGTGACCAAGCTGCCCTGGGACGGCAGCAACGACCTCGCCCCGGTCTGGCTCGGCGGCACGATCTTCTTCCTGAGCGACCGCGACCTGGCCATGAACGTCTGGGCCTACGACGTCGCGACCGGCGCGCTGACCCAGCGGACGCACTTCAAGGAGTTCGACTGCAAGAACCTGGGCGGCGGCGCCGGGCGCCTCGTCTTCGAGAACGGCGGCCGCCTCCACGCGCTGGACGCCGCGGGCGGCGAACCCCGCCCCGTGACCGTGACCCTGGAAGGCGACTTCCCCGCAGCCCGCCCGCACTGGGAGGACGTCGCGAAGCTGATCGTCGACATGGCCCTCTCGCCGGCGGGCAAGCGCGTGGCCTTCGAAGCCCGCGGCGAGATCTTCACCGTGCCGGCCGAGAAGGGCGATATCCGCAACCTCACCAACAGCCCGGGCGCCGCCGATCGCGCCCCGGCCTGGTCGCCCGACGGCCGCCTGCTCTCCTGGTTCTCCGACGAGAGCGGCGAGTACGCCCTGGTGATCGCCGACCAGTTCGGCGGGAACCGCCGCACGGTGCCGCTGCCGAATCCCACGTTCTACTACACGCCCCGCTGGTCCCCGGACTCGAAGCACCTCGCCTTCGGCGACGCCGACCGCGTGCTGTGGGTCGTGGACGCGGCCGGCGGCGCGCCGACCCGGATCGACAACGAGGGGTTCGCCAGCCCCGAGCGCCTCATCGCCCCGGTCTGGTCGCCCGACTCCCGCTGGATCGCCTACAGCAAGCGCCTGACGAGCCAGTTCAACGCCGTGTGCGTGTACTCGCTCGACACCGGCAAGTCGACCCGCGTCACCGACGGCCTGGCGGACGCCGTGTCGCCGGCCTGGGACGCCTCGGGCAAGTACCTGGCGTTCCTGGCCAGCACGGACTACGGCCTGAACGTCGGCTGGCTGGACATGAGCTCCTACAACCAGCCGCTGAACCGCTCGCTCTACCTGGCGGTGCTGGGCAAGGACGAGCCGTCGCCCCTGAAGCCGCAGAGCGACGACGAGGAGCCGAAGGCCGAGGAAACGGACAAGAAGGATGAGGGCAAGAAGGACGACGAGAAGAAGGAGGAGGTCGTCGTCCGCATCGACTTCGCCGGCCTCGACCAGCGGATCGTCGCCCTGGACGTGCCGCCCCGCAACTACGAGCGGCTGGTCGCCGGCGCCGCCGGCAAGTTCTTCTACGCCGAGAACGTCCCGAACCAGCCGGGCCTGACCCTGCACGCCTACGACCTGGAGAAGCGCGAGACCACGAAGCTCACCGAGGGGATCCTCGCCTACCGCGTGTCGGCCGACGGCCAGAAGCTCCTGCAGGCCAAGACCGGCGAGAAGTTCCTCCTGACCGGCGCCGACGGCAAGGCCGAGGAGGGCAAGGGCGAGCTCGACCTCTCGGCGCTGCGCATGAAGGTCGACCCCGCCGCGGAGTGGCGGCAGATCTTCCGCGAGGCCTGGCGCTTCCAGCGCGACTTCTTCTACGTCGAGAACGTCCACGGCCTGGACCTGGACTGGGCCTACCGCGCCTACGCGCCCTGGGTCGAGCACGTGCGCCACCGCGCCGACCTCACCTACGTGCTGGACATCCTCGGCGGCGAGACCTGCATCGGCCACTCGTTCACCGGCGGCGGCGACGAGCCCGAGGTCGAGACCGTGCCGGTCGGGCTGCTGGGCTGCGACTTTGAGGTCGCGGACGGCCGCTACCGCCTGCGCCGGATCTACACGGGCGAGAACTGGAACCCGGAGCTGAGGGCGCCGCTGAGCGGCCCCGGCATCGACGCGCGCGTGGGCGACTACCTGCTCGCGGTCGACGGCGTCGAGCTCACGGCGGGCATGAGCCCCTACAGCCTGTTCGACCGCAAGGCCGACCGCCAGACGATCCTGACGCTCAACGACAAGCCCGACCCGAAGGGCGCGCGCAAGGTGACCGTCGTGCCCGTCGCCGACGAGGAGCCGCTGCGCCAGCGGGCCTGGATCGAGGACAACCGCCGCCGCGTCGACGAGCTGTCGGGCGGCAAGCTGGCCTACGTCTGGATCCCGGACACCGGCGGCGAGGGCTACGCCGCGTTCCTGCGCGGCTACTTCGCCCAGCAGGACAAGCGGGGCGCCGTGATCGACGAGCGCTACAACCACGGCGGCTCGATCGCCGACCTGATGGTCGACGTCATGAACCGCAAGCTGCTGGGCTTCTTCAACAACCCGGTGGGCGACCGCCAGCCGTTCACCGCGCCCAACGGCGCGATCTGGGGCCCGAAGGTGCTGGTCATCAACGAGATGTCCGGCTCGGGCGGCGACATGCTGCCCTACATGTTCCGCAAGCTGGGGATCGGCCCGCTGGTGGGCACGCGCACCTGGGGCGGGCTGGTCGGCATCTGGGACGTGCCCGGGCTGATCGACGGCGGCTTCATCACCGCCCCGCGCGGCGGCTTCTACGACACCGACGGGAAGTGGGCGGTCGAGGGCGAGGGCGTCGCTCCCGACATCGAGGTCGAGGAGACGCCCGCCGCGGCGCGCGAGGGCCGCGACCTGCAGCTCGAGGCGGCGGTGGCCGCGGCGCTGGACCGGCTGCCGGGCGCGAGCGTGGAGATCCTGCCGCAGCCGGCCGACCCGGTGCGGTCGCGGCGGCCGCGCTAGTTTTCCCCGCAAGCAGACGAAGGGCCCCGTCTCCGGCGGAGACGGGGCCCTCTCGCGTGGCGGCGACGACCTACAGTTCGATGCCCATCAGCTTCGCCAGCTCCGTCACGCCGCGGTCGAACTTGCCCAGCGCCGCCTCGATGGCGTCGGGACGCGTCAGGTCCACGCCCGCCTTCTTCAGCAGCGCCAGCGGCGGCTCGCTGCAGCCGCCCTTGAGCATCTCCAGGTAGCCGTCGACCGCGGGCTGGCCGTTCGCCTTGACGTTCTCGGCGATGGCGATGCCGCAGCTCAGGCCCGTCGCGTAGCTGTAGACGTAGTACTTGTAGTAGAGGTGCGGGATGTAGGCCCATTCCAGGCCGTCGTCCTCGCCCAGGGTGTAGCCCGGCCCGTAGTAGCGCTGCACGAGGTCGCGGTAGGTCGCGTCCAGCAGCGACGCCGTGACCGGCGTGCCGACCTCGACGAAGCCGTGCACCTTGCGTTCGAACTCCGAGAACAGGGTCTGGCGGTAGATGGTGGTGCGGATGCCCTCCAGCTCCTCGACCAGCAGGCCGGCCCGCTCCTGCGGGTCGGCGGCGCGCGCGGCCAGGTAGTCCGTCAGCAGCGCCTCGTTGCAGGTCGAGGCGATCTCCGCCAGGAACGGCACGTAGCGGGAGCTGTGGTAGGGCTGGTTCTCCATCGCGAGCCAGCTGTGCAGGGCGTGGCCGTACTCGTGCGCGAGGGTCGACAGGTCGTCCAGGCCGTCCTGGTAGTTCATCTTCACGTACGGGTGGCGCCCGTAGACGTTGGCCGAGAAGGCCCCGCTCTCCTTGTCGTCGCTGGGGTAGAGGTCGATCCAGCCGTTGCGGGGATCCATCCCCTCCATCAGCATCGCCACGTACTGCGGGCCCAGCGGCGCCAGGGCGGCCGGCAGGATCGCCAGGGCGTCGTTGAAGGGGACCTCCTTCTGCGCGGCCGCGGCCATCGGCACGTACAGGTCGTGCAGGCGCAGGTCCTCGAGGCCGAGCGCCTTGCGGCGTAGCTCCATGTAGCGGTGCAACGGCGCGAGGTTGGCGTTCACCGCCGCGATCAGGTTGTCGTGGACGGCGACCGGCAGGCCGTCCTTGTCCAGGTACGCCTCGAGCGCGGTGTCGTAGCCGCGGGCGCGCGCGTACATGACGTCCAGCTCGCACTGCCCGCCCAGCGTGGCGGCGAAGACGTGCTGGAACTGCCGCAGCGTGGCCAGGAACGCCCCGACGGCCTCGGCGCGCACCGCGCGGTCGGGCGAGAGCCGGAAGCGGGAATAGTTCGACAGCGTCAGCTGCACCTCCTTGCCCTCGGCGTCGTGGACGACGGGCCAGGCGATGTCCGACAGCAACGCCTGGAAGGACTCCTCCACGCTGCTGGTGATCTCGTTGAGGTCGATCTCGGCCCACAGGTTGTCGCCCGCGAGCTGCAGGACGCACTCGGCCTGCGGGTCCAGCACCCGGTCGCGCCGCCGCCCCAGGTTGTCCAGGTAGCTGCGGTACGCGGCCGGCCCGTCCTTGGCGGCGTAGGCCTTCTGCAGGGCCGCCGCGTCCAGAGCCAGGGCCTCGGCCCGGATGAAACCGGAGGCCGCGGTCAGTTCGTCCAGCAGGGCCAGGCCGCGCTGCGAGCGGGCCTGGGCCGTCTCGTCGGTCAGCGCCGTGTCCAGCGCCAGGTTGGCGTACTGCTGCACGTGGCTGACGCGGTCGTGGAGCGAGAAGTAAAGGGCCAGACAGTCGCGCAGGGCCTTCGGGTCGGACAGGCGTCCCTGGAAGACCGCCAGGCCGCCGATCTCCTGCTGGAGCCCGGCGCGCGCCGTCTCCCAGGCCGCCGCCGTCGGGAACAGCGGCGTCAGGTCCCATTTGTACACGTCCGGCACCTGCGCGCGCGTCGCGTTGGTGTCCTGGGCGTAGACCGGCAGATCGGCGGCCGGCGCCGCCGAGGCGAGCAGGCCGCAAGCGAGCAGCACGGCCGCGAAACGAACACGGGTCATCGACAGCATGAGCGCCTCCTGGAGCGGACACCGACGGAAATCGCCGATTGCGTCCTGAACGGGACAACCTATCATAGCCCCTGACCGCGGGCCTGTCCCGCTCAGTTCGCGCCCGCGGACCGGAAGTTGCAGCCATTCCCACAAGGACCGCCATCCGCTCATGAAATTCCGTTCGAAGCTGCCCACCGACCTCGGC
Source organism: bacterium (assembly GCA_030654305.1). Taxonomy (NCBI): domain Bacteria; species bacterium. Next base: position 9,992 of record JAURXS010000405.1, read on the forward strand.
GCGACGTACATGCGCACGCTACTGATCGTGCTGCTGAACCTGCCCCTGGTCTGGGGGTGCCTGCTGTGGGACCTGCGCGGCGTCGACGTCACGGCGCTGACGGCGGCCTACGGGGCCGCGGTGCTGGCGGGGTGGTACGTGCTGCCGCTGCTGGTCGTGCTCGGCGCGGTGTTCCTGCTGCTGCTGCCGGTGCGGCGGGCCGCGGCGGCGGCGACCGCGCTCGTCATGGCGGTCTACGTCTACTACCTGCTGCTGGACGCCGCGGCCTACGGCGTCATCCGCATCCACATCGACTTCTTCTGGCTGGAGTACCTGGTCCGGGACTTCGCGGGGCTCGGGCTGCCCGCCTCGTCGGTGGCCACCGCGGGCGTCGCGCTGGTCCTCGTGCTGCTGGCGGAGTTCGGCATCCTGCGGCTGTCGGGCCGCCTGCGGCTGCCGCGCCGGCTGGCGCCCCTGATCTGGGCCGCGGCGGTGCTGGCGATGACCGCCAGCCAGGTCCTTCACATCGTGGCCTACCAGAAGAACGACAGCCGCGTCACCGTGCTGACGCCGCACCTGCCCTTCTACGTGCCGTTCACCTCGCACCGCAACGCCGACCGGTACGGCGACCTGCTCCCCTTCGCGATGGACGAGGACGCCGCGGTGCTGGAGGAGTCGACCGCGTCGCTCACCTACCCCCTGGCCCCGCTGACCTTCGACCCGGCCGCGGCGCCGAGCCCGCCGAACCTCGTGGTGATCCTGCTGGAGAGCTGGCGCTTCGACGCGATGGACGCGGAGGTGACGCCGAACATCCACCGGCTGTCGCTGGAATCGTCGTCCTTCACGGACAACCTCAGCACCGGCAACCAGACCACCGCCGGCATCTTCGGCATCTTCTTCGGCCTGCACCCGACCTACTGGGCGGCGGTCAAGGCCAACAGCGCGCGCCTCGACAACCCCGTGCTGATCGACGCCCTGACCGAGCGCGGCTACGCCTGCGCCCTCTACGCCCGCTCCAAGTTCGGGCGCCACAAGATCCAGGACACGATGTTCCGCGGCCTCGAGCTGCACGAGGACTTCGCGGGCAAGAACGTCCCGGAGATGGACGTCGACCTGACCGAGGGCTTCCTCGGCTTCCTGCGGGAGCAGGCGGCCCGCGGCGGCCCCTTCTTCGGCCTCGCCTTCTACAAGTCCTCCCACTACGACTACTGCTACCCTCCCGAGTACGAGATCGACCGGCCGGCCAAGGACATCAACATGGCGTTCATGAACGCCGGCACCGACCCGACCCCCTACCTGAACGACTACCGCAACGCGGTGCGCTACACCGACACGATGGTCGGCCGGGTGATCGACGAGCTGCGGGCGCTCGACCTGCTCGACAAGACCATCGTCGTCGTGACGACCGACCACGGCGAGGCCTTCAACGACGACCGGGCCAACTTCTGGGGCCACGGCACCAACTACACGAAGTACGAGGTGCAGGTGCCGCTGATCATCCGCTTCCCCGACCGCGGGCCCGGCGTCTACACGCACCGCACCTCGCTCGTCGACATCGCGCCGACGCTGCTGACCCGCTACTTCGGCTGCACGTCGGACCCCCGCACCTACTCGAACGGGCGCGACCTGTTCGACGCGACGGCGGAGCCGCGCGCCTACGTGGCCGCGAGCTACGTCAACCACGCCTTCATCTTCGGCGAGGACGTGCACGAGATCCTGCCCCTGTCGACCCGCAAGTACCGCTTCGACGACGCCAAGGCCCCGGGCGGCGACCCGCCTTCAGGACTTCTCCGATCCGTCATGGAGGAGATCAACCGGTTCTACAAATGATGCGGTCTCAAGTTATTTCGTTCACACCACAATTGGCCTCGCACCCGCTTCCCCGCCCCTGCTAAACTCATAGCTGGTCGGTGACGCCGCCGTTTGCACCGGCGGCGTCCTGGAGGCCGACCCCCTCGCACGCTCCTCATCAACAACCGACAGGAGTGACGATGCTACGGAAAGCTCTCGCCACCACACTCGCCCTGTTCGCCCTGATCCTCCTGCTCGCCTCGCCCGGCTTCGCCGCCGACACGCGCGCCTTCGCGCCCGCGCAGGACGGCTTCGCCACGCAGGCGCCCGAGGTCGCCACCTACGCCGCGGACCGCGTGCTCGTCCAGCTGACGCGCGACGGCCTGGCCGCCTCACGGCTGTCCCAGCTGCTGGACAAGGGCGCCCGCGCCCCCGGCGCCGCGACCGGCCTGGCGTCGCTCGACGCGCTGGCCGCCGCCGCCGGCGTGCGCGCCGTCGAGCGCCCCTACGACCTGCCCGGCGACGTCGCCAAGGCCGCGGACCTGGGCGTCGACCGCTGGTTCATGTTCCGCTTCGAGACGAAGCAGGACATGGCCGACGTGGCCAAGACGCTCGGGCGCGACCCGTCCGTCGAGGCCGTGTCCCTGGACTGGGTGGCCTTCCCGGCCGCCGTCCCCGCCGACCCCCTCTACGTGAACCACTGGGGCCACAACAACACCGCCCAGCTGCCCGGCCTGGACTGGGGCGGCACCTACGACCACACCCTGACCACCACCGTCGGCACCGTCGGCTTCGACGCCAACGCCCAGGTCGCCTGGGACGGCAGCCAGGGCTACGGCAGCAGCAGCGTCGTGGTGGCCATCATCGACAGCGGCGTGGACATCGACCACCCCGACCTGCGCCTGGTCACCGGCTACGACTTCGGCAGCAACGACACCAACCCCGACGACAACAGCACCACCGCCGGCCACGGCACCTGCTGCGCCGGCGTGGTCGCCTCGATGAACAACACGATCGGCTGCGCGGGCATCGCCGCCGGCGTCAGCATCATGCCGCTGAAGGTCGCCACCTCCACCGGGGCGATGTACTTCTCGGCGATCCAGAGCGCCCTGTACTACGCCGCCGACCACGCGGCCGACGTCGTCAGCATGAGCCTCGGCGCCGCGATCAGCAGCGACGCCGCCACCGACACGGCCATCCTGTACGCCTACAACGCGGGCTGCACGATCCTGGCCGCGACCGGCAACGAGAACATGAGCACCATCAGCTACCCGGCCATCAACGCCAACGTGATCGGCGTCGGCGCGGCCTCCCCCTGCGGCGAGCGCAAGCGCAGCTCGAGCAGCAGCACCGAGGTCAACTCCGGCGTGGCCACCGACCCCAACGGCTACACCTGCGACGGCGAGCGCTGGTGGGGCTCGAACTACGGCACGACCACGCAGAACGGGGCCGGCGCCGTGGACGTCCTCGGTCCGACCATCCTGCCGACCACCGACATCGTCGGCAGCGGCGGCTACCGGACGGGCGACTACGAGCCCTTCTTCAACGGCACCAGCTGCGCCACGCCGTACGTGGCGGGCGTCTGCGCCCTGATCGTCTCGAAGAACCCGACCTGGACCCCGGCGCAGATCCGCACCCAGCTGCTGACCACCGCCCAGGACGTGACCTCGGTCGAGTCCGCGGCGGGCTGGGACCGCTACGCCGGCTTCGGCATGGTCGACGCCGCGGCGGCCGTCGGCGGCGTCACGATCCCCGTCGCACCGGTCGCCAACTTCTCGGCGACGCCGCTGACGGGCGCCGCGCCCCTGGCGGTCGTGTTCACCGACCTGTCCACCAACACGCCCACGAGCTGGAGCTGGAACTTCGGCGACAGCGGCACCTCGACCCTGAAGAGCCCCAGCCACACCTACGCCGCGGCCGGCACCTACACCGTGACGCTGACCGCGACCAACAGCGCCGGCTCCGACGGCGAGACCAAGACCGGCTACATCGTCGTCACGACGTCGTCGGGCACCTGGACCACCATCACCTCGGACAACTTCGAGACCGGGATGGGGACCTACACCGACGGCGGCCTCGACATGTTGCGCTACACGGCCACCGTCAACGCCCACCAGGGCGCCGCGGCGGCCGACATCCAGGACAACAGCGGCACCAAGTCGTCCTTCTACCACACCGCCGGCAAGAACGTGACCGGCTACTCGAACCTCGAGGTCAACTTCTGGTTCAAGGCCGTCGGCATGGAGACCGGCGAGGACTTCTGGGTGCAGTACTACGACGGCGCGGCCTGGCGGACGGTCGCCACCTACAAGTCCGGGACCGACTTCGTCAACAGCACCTTCTACAACAAGACGGTGACGATCTCCCGCGCCACCTACGCCTACCCGACGGCGGCCAAGCTTCGCTTCATGTGCGACGCCAGCGCCGACGACGACGACGTCTACATCGACGAGATCGTGTTCCGCGGCTACACCGCGGCGCTCGCGGCCGCCCCGGCCGACGAGGCGGCGGCCGACAAGGCCCTGCCGATCCCGTTCGCGCTGGGCCAGAACCGGCCGAACCCGTTCAACCCGTCCACGACGTTCGAATTCAGCCTGCCGGCCGACACGCGCGTGCTGGTCAGGGTGTTCGACCTGAAGGGCCGGGCCGTCGCCACGCTGGCCGACGGGCAGTACGGCGCCGGCTCCCACAGCGTCCGCTGGGACGCGACGGAGTTCGCGTCGGGCACGTACTTCTACCGGATCGACGCGGGCGAGCGCTCGAGCGTCCGCAAGATGACGCTGCTGAAGTAGCGTCCGACCGCACACGGCGACAAGACGAACCCGGCCGGACCGCGAGGTCCGGCCGGGTTTTCGTTCCGGCGCCGCGGTGACGCCGCGGCTACTTCAGGTAGGTGTAGTCGTCGAAGGCCTGCTCGTACTTGCGCAGCACGTCGGCCGACTCGCGCGGGGTGAGCCGGCCCTGGTTGACGGCGCGCTCCAGCGCCGTGCGCCAGCGCTCGACCAGGGCGCCCTTGTCGTACTGCACGAAGTTCAGCACGCGCCGCACCGAATCGCCGCGCACGACCGTCGTGAACTCGACGTGGCCGTTGACCTCGACGTGGACCGCGTTGGTGTCGCCGAACAGGTTGTGCAGGTCGCCCAGGATCTCCTGGTAGGCGCCGACGAGGAAGGCCGCGAAGGTGTAGCGCTCGCCGTCGCGCAGCGTGTGGGCGGGCAGGTAGCGCTTGACCTCGCGCAGGTCGGGGAAGCGGTCGATCTTGCCGTCGGAGTCGCAGGTGATGTCCGCCAGCACGACGCGGCGGGTCGGCCGCTCGTTCAGGCGGTTGACCGGCGTGATCGGGAAGATCTGGTCGACCGCCCAGCTGTCGGGCAGCGACTGGAAGATCGAGAAGTTGCAGAAGTAGGTGTCGGTCAAGAGGGCCGGCAGGCGCTGCAGGTCCTCGGGGATGTAGTGCATCTGGTCGGTCATGCCGCTGATGGTGTTCAGCAGGGCCCAGTAGGCCTGGTCGCCGAAGGCGCGGTCCTCGATGGACAGCAGGCCGAGGCTGAACTCCTGCAGGATGTCCTGCCGCAGCTCCACGGCGTCGTGCAGCGTCTCCATCGCGTTCTTGGGCGACAGCTCCTGCAGCAGCTGCGCCATGTTGATGATGGCCGGGGCCTTGGTCGCGGCCAGCACGGTCTCGGGGTCGCAGGGCGTCGAGAAGGTGTTGGCGATGCCCAGCACCTCGAAGACCAGCACCGAGTGGTGGGCCACGGTCGCGCGCCCGAACTCGGTGGCGATGGTCGGGTGCGGCGCGTCGGTCTGGTCGCAGGTCTCCTTGATGATCCAGACGACGTCGCGCGCGTACTCATCGACCGTGTAGTTCATCGACGACTCCGAGGCCGTCTTGGAACCGTCGTAGTCCACGGCCAGGCCGCCGCCCACGTCCATGTGGGTGAGCGAGGGGCAGTGCTTGCGCAGCTGGACGTAGACCTGGGCCGCCTCGCGCAGGCCGACCTTGAGCGACGAGATGGCCGTCAGCTGGCTGCCGTTGTGGAAGTGCAGCAGCCGCACGCAGTCCAGCTTGCCGCGCTCGCGCAGGAAGCCCACCGCGGCCACGATCTCCGAGACGGTCAGCCCGAACTTGGCGCGCTCGCCGCCGCTGTGCTCCCAGCGGCCGGCGCCCTTGCCGGCCAGGCGCAGGCGGAAGCCGATCTCGGGCTCGACGCCGAGTTCCTCGGCCACGTCGAGCACCAGCGCGATCTCCGACGGCTTCTCGATGACGATGACCGGGCGGCGCCCGACCCGCTTGGCCATCAGCGCCAGCTCGATGTAGCGGCGGTCCTTGTAACCGTTGCAGACCAGCAGCGCCTCGGGGTTGTCCTGGATCGCGAGCACGGCCATCAGCTCGGGCTTGCTGCCGACCTCCAGGCCCATGTCGTAGGGCAGGCCGGCCTCGTTGATCACGTCCACGACGTGGCGCACCTGGTTGACCTTGATCGGGAAGATGGGGCAGTACTTGCCCTGGAAGTCGTACTCGGCGATGGCGGCCTGGAAGGCGGCGCTGATCGCGCGCACGCGGTGGCGCAGGATGCCGTTGAACCGGAACAGCACCGGCAGCTCGATGTTGCGCTGGCGCGCCGACTCGACCAGGTCGGCGAGGTCGACGGAGGGGCCCTGCGGCCCGTCGGGCGTGACCGTGACGTGGCCGCGCTCGTTGATGTGGAAGTAGCCGGCGCCCCAGTGGGGGAAGCCGTACAGCTCTTCGCTCTTCGCCGTCGTCCAGGGCACCATTCCGGTCATGGGCGTGCTGTTCTCCTGCGTTCGGGATCGGGTCGTTGCGCGAACGGGACAATGTAACACACAAAAGGGCTCAACGGGCCATCCGGATCAGGAACGGGTACTCCAGGTCCTCGGGGTTGGCCCGGCAGGCCTCCTGCAGGGCCTGCAGGCCGCCGCGGGGGTCGCCGCCGGTCTGGCGCACCAGGCTCTCGGTCAGCAGCCGGTTGCCCTCGACGAAGCGGGCCATGAGGGCCGGGTCCGGGATCCCGTCGAAGACCGCCCCGACCCCGACGCGGCGCTCCTGCAGGTAGCGCAGGTTCGCCGACAGGTTGGCCTCGTCCAGGCAGCCCGGGGCGAAGAACTCCGTGTAGGAGCGGTCGTCGGTGTTGAGCCGGGCGCCCGCGGTCAGCCGGCCGATGGTCGGGCCGTCCAGGGCCAGCGTCGCCGCCAGGTGGTAGGGGTCGTTGTAGAAGTGGGGGTCCTCCCCCAGCGCGGCGGCGCGGGCGGCCCACTCCCCGAAATCGAGGCGCAGCGGCGCAGTCGAGCCCAGCAGCACGGCGTGGTAGTGGCCCAGCCAGACGGCGCCGTCGGGGAACACGTCGTGGAAGGTGGCGATCAGCCCCATCAGCTCCGCGGTGCGCAGCTTGTGCAGCGGCAGGTACTGCGAGACCAGGCCGCCGGGGTTCAGGCGCGACCGGCACAGCTCGAAGTACTCGCGCGTGTACAGGTTGCCCGAGCCGAGCACCGGGTGGGTCGGGTCGCAGGAGATCAGGTCGTACTTCCGCGCGGACGCCTGCAGGCGCCGCCGCCCGTCGCCCCGCACGATGGTCAGGCGCGGGTCGGACGCCACGTCGCGGTTGAGGTCGCGGTAGTAGGTCGCGGCCTCGGCCAGGCCCGGCACCAGTTCGACGCAGGTGATCGACCGCACCTCGGGGTGCGAGGCGATGGCCGAGGTGGTCACCCCGATGCCGAAGCCGATCACCAGCACGTCGCGCAGGTCGGGCCGCACCAGGAACGGGAAGTGCCCGACCATCTTGACGACCTTGACCGCGTCGTAGGACGAGCCGATCACCGCGCTGTTGTTGACGTAGGTGTAGAGGGCCTGCGAGCGGGTGTCGCGGTCCCGCCCCACGGTGACGGTCCCCTCGACGGTCTCGTCGTAGAACAGCACCTCGCGGTCGAAGCGGCCGAACGAGGGCGGCAGGATGCGGACCTGCGGCCGCCAGGCCGCGACCGCGAGCAGCAGGGCGAGCGCCACGAGCAGGGCGCGCCCCGTCCGCGCCGGTGCACCGCTGCGGCGGGCGACGAACCAGGCCGCGGCGACCGGCACGGCAATGATGGCCACGATCGCGACGGCCGCGCCCAGCGCCGGGATCAGCACGAAGGCCGCCACGACCGGCCCGAGCACGCAGCCGGCGGTGTTGACCGCCAGCACCATGCCCACGTCCCGACCCACGCCGACGTCACGACCCGCGCCACGACCCGAGGCCGCCAAGCTGCAGGCCAGCGGGAAGGCGTAGCCGGAGCACACCGCGGGCGGCACCACGATCAGCAGGGAAGCCACCAGCGGCAGCAGCAGGATCCGCACGACGGCGTTCCCGGACGCTCCCTGCAGGGGGAACATCAGCGCCTCGGGCAGCCGCGCCAGCAGCAGCAACCCCAGCAGCGCGGTCGCCGCCAGCAGCAGCAGGGCGCGCAGCAGGGACCGCCCGGGCGCGGTGAGGCGATCGGCGCGCCGGCGGAACAGGGCGCTGCCCAGATAAAGGCCCAGGATCGCCAGCGAGGCGATCAGCGCGAAGGTGTAGCTGGTGTTCGTCAGGTAGATGCGGAACATCCGCATCCAGACGACCTGCAGGGCGAGGATGGCGAAGCCGCAGGCGAAGGCGGCGACTGGAACGGCCACGCGGGCGGCGTCCGGCAGGGCGGCGAAGGCGGGCGCAGGCGAAGGCGCGCCGGCGCTCACCGGCAACTCGACCGACCCGCGGGTCACGAGCAACCAGGCTCCGAGCGCCAGATCGACGGCCACGGCCAGGGCGAGGGTCAGGTCCTGCCCCAGGACGCCCAGCAGGACGAACCCGGCCGCGAGACCGCCCAGGGCGCTGCCCAGCGTCTCCAGCGCGTAGAGCCGGCCCAGGGCCGACGCCAGCGGACCGCGGCCGGCGGCGGCGAGCCGGCCGGCCAGCGGGAACAGGCCGCCCATCAGGAACGACGGCACGCCCAGCAGCAGCGCGGCGCCCACGTGCGCGGCCACCGAGCCCAGCCGCGGCAGCAGCGCGCCCGCCACGGCGTAGGCCAGGGCGCCCAGGACGCCGAGCCCCAGCAGCAGGCACGCCAGCAGGGCCCAGGGACGGCGCGCGCGGTCGGCGACGCGGCCCCACACGGCCGCCCCGATCCCGAAGCCGGCCATGAAGGCCGCCAGGACCAGCGTGGCGGCGGTGACGGTGGCGCCCAGGACCAGGGACAGCAGGCGGTTCCAGACCACCTCGTGGATCAGGAAGGCGAAACCGGCCAGGAACACGACCAGGTCGAGGATGGCGAGGTTGGGATCACGGCGCGGGATCCGGGTCATCGGTGCTCCGGAAGCGTTCGGGGGTCGGGATTCGCCGCGCCAATCTAACACGCGGGGCAGGGCCGGTCAGGGAGAATACTCCCACGCGCCAGAGCCGCGCCGTCGGTCCTTGACCCGGGATTCGGAACGGGGCTTACTGGCCGGGACAAGCCCGTCACCGACCGATCCACACAGGGGGCCACTCCATGATCAGGCGTCTGCCGCTCGCCATCGTCCTGTTCGCCGTCCTGTCCGCCACCGCGTGCGCCGTCGCCGCGGACCACGCGGCGCCGATCCCGCTCGACCCGGCGGTGATCGCCGGCGAGCTGCCCAACGGCCTGCGCTACTACGTGCGCGAGAACGCCAAGCCCGAGCAGCGCGCCGCGCTGTGGCTGGTGGTCGGCGCCGGCAGCGTGGACGAGGACGACGACCAGCTCGGCCTCGCGCACCTGGTCGAGCACATGGCCTTCAACGGCACGGAGAACTTCCCGCGCCAGGCCCTGATCGACTACCTCGAATCGGTCGGCATGCAGTTCGGGCCCGAGGTCAACGCCTACACGAACCAGAACGAGACGGTCTACATGCTGCAGGTGCCCACCGACCGGCCGGAGCTGCTGGCGACGGGGCTGCAGGTCCTGGAGGAGTGGGCGCACCTGGTAAGTTTTGAAGACGGGGAGATCGACAAGGAGCGCGGCGTCGTCATCGAGGAGTGGCGCAGCGGCCGCGGCGCCGACGAGCGCATGTACGACGCGCTGCTGCCGGTCGTCTTCCACGGCTCGCGCTACGCCGAGCGCAACACGATCGGCGACCCGGAGATCATCCGCAACGCCCCCCACGACACCCTGCGCCGCTTCTACCGCGACTGGTACCGGCCCGACCTGATGGCCGTCGTGGCCGTCGGCGACTTCGACGGAGCAGCGATGGCGGCGTCGATCCGCGAGCGCTTCGCCGCCATCCCGCAGCCGGCCGCGCCGCGGCCGCTGCTGCAGCCGGAGGTGCCCGACCACGACCGCGTCCTGTACGGCGTGGCGACCGATCCCGAGGCTTCGAACACCACGGTCTCGCTGCTGTTCAAGCACGCGCCCGACCCGGAGGCGACGGTCGCCGACTTCCGCCGCGGCGCCCTCGGCCAGATCGCCCTCGCGATGCTGCGCAGCCGGCTGGCGGAACTGTCGCGCCGGGCCGACCCGCCCTTCGGCAACGCCTACGCCATGGACCGGCGCCAGGGGCGGACCAAGAGCTTCTGCACCATGGCGGCTTCCGTGAAGGAGGACGGGATCGCCCGCGGTCTCGAAGCCCTGACGACCGAACTCGAACGCGTCCACCGCCACGGCTTCACGGCCGGCGAGCTGGAGCGGACCAAGATCGAACTGCTGCGCCAGTCGGAGCGGGCGGCCGCCGAAGCGGACAAGACCGAATCCCAGCGCTTCGCCCGCGCCTTGATGACGCACTTCCTGCGCGGCACGCCCTACCCCGACGCCGCGCAGCGGCTGGCGCTGGCCAGGGACCTGCTCCCGGGGATCACGCTGGCCGAGGTGGACGCGCGGCTGCGCGAGCTGGCCGCCCCGACGGGCCGGGTCGTGACGGTCGAGGCGCCGCGTCGCGACGGCCTCGCGGTGCCGGGCGAGGCCGAACTGGCGGCGATCATCGACGGCGCGGCCGGCCGCGACGTGCCGCCCTACCTCGACGTGACGGTCGACGCCCCGCTGGTGCCCGCGCCGCCGACCCCGGCGCGGATCGTCGCGCGGGCCGCGGACGCCGACCTCGGCACCACGACCTGGACCCTGTCCAACGGCGTGCGCGTGGTGTTCAAGCCGACGGACTTCAAGAACGACGAGATCCTGCTGCGGGCCACGAGCCCCGGCGGCACGTCGCTCATCGCCGACGACGACGCCTACGCCCGGCTGAACTACGCGGCGGGCATCGCGACCGTCAGCGGCGCCGGCGCCTTCGACCAGACGGCGCTGCAGAAGAAGCTGGCCGGCCGGCTGGTCCGGCTGCAGCCGCAGATCTCGTTCCTCGACGAGGGCTTCCGCGGCAGCGCCTCCCCGCAGGACCTCGAGACCCTGCTGCAGCTCGTCTACCTGTACGCGACGGCGCCCCGCGAGGACCCCGTCGCCTTCGCCGCGCTGGTCGAGCAGCAGCGCTCGCAGCTGCAGAACCGCAGCGCCGAGCCCGTCACGGCCTTCCGCGACACCATCACCGCCCTGACCAACAGCCACCACCCGCGCTGGCGCCCGGCGACGGTCGAGTACCTCGAGGGTCTGGACCACGCCGGCTCGCTCGCCTTCTACCGCGACCGCTTCGCCGACTGCGGCGACTTCACGTTCACGCTGGTGGGCGCCATCGATCCGGCCGCGGCCGAACCGCTGGTGCTGACCTACCTGGGCGGCCTGCCCGGCGGCGGCCGGACGGAATCGTGGGGCCGCATCGCGCCGCCGCTGCCGCGCGGCGTCCAGGAGCGCACGCTGCACCGCGGCGCCGAGCCGAAGGGCCTGGTCGAGCTGGTCTTCGTCGGCGAGCAGCCGTGGAGCTGGCAGGCGCGCTACGAGATGGAGGCGCTGTGCCACGTGCTGCGCATCCGCCTGCGCGAGACGATCCGCGAGGACATGAGCGGCACCTACGGCGTGCGGGTCAACGGGGGCATCTCCAAGATGCCCGCGGAGCGGCACCAGCTCGCGGTGGGCTGGGGCTGCGACCCCGACCGCGTGCCGGAGCTGACCGACGCGGTGTGGGCGCAGCTGCGCGACGTCGCCGAGAACGGGCCCGACGAGGCGACGCTGGCGAAGGTCCGGGCGACGCAGCTGCGCGATGACGAGACGAACCTGCGGACGAACGACTACTGGGTGGAGCAGCTCGTGCGCCACCAGAACCTGGAGACCGACCCGCGCCTGATCCTGGAGCGGCCCGCGCAGGTGAACGCGCTGACGGCACAGATGGTGCGCGACGCGGCGCGGCGGGTCGTCGACCCGGCGAACGTGGTCAAGGTGGTGCTGCTGCCGCAGGAGCGGTGACGCGGTGGTGCGGCAGGCGCAGGCAACTCCTGCGGCAGCACGCATCGACATCGCCCGATGAGCATGGAATGCCCAGCGATCCGGCAGGCGATCCCGTGAAATCACGCCTGCGCTTCATGGCGCAATTGGCGCGTGGTTGCTAGAATCGCTCGCCGGCACAGACGGCCGGCATCGCGGGGTCCGTTGCAACATCCATGACCACTCGGGAGACACCATGATGATCGATCACCGCCGCGGCCGGCGCCGCCGGCAGATCCGGCTGCTGTCCGTGTTGCTGCCTTCCATCATGCTGATGCCCGTCATGCTGTCGTCCCTCCCGGCCTGCGCCGCCGCGGCGGGCGCCGGCGACGACCTCCGCCACGCGCTGACCGACACGGTGTTCATCATCGG
>JAURXS010000406.1 GCA_030654305.1 bacterium
GATGGCGCGGCGGGTAGGGCTGGCCGCCGCGGCGCGCCAGGCTCCAGAAGAACGCGAACAGCAGCACGGCGAAGGCCGCGAGGTAGGACATCGTGACGTTGCGGAAGGGGTGGGCCTTGTTCAGCCACAGCTCCGCCTTCAGGGCGCCGCTGCTCGGCAGGACGGCGGCGCCGTACTGGTGCTGCAGCGCGGAGGTCGCTTCCAGTCCGGCGCGGATGCGCGGCTGGTCGCTCGCCCGCAGACCCGACATCAGGCGGTCCATCGCCTCGCGGCTGCGGTCGGCCCAATCGGACGCGGGCTGCTCGAGCACCCCGTTGAAGTCGGTCCAGGTGTGGGCGGGGTCGCCGGCGATGGGGTAGAGGCGCAGGCTGCCGCCGTTGAGCACGTCCCAGAAGATGTTGAAGCGCTCGTCGAACAGCAGCAGCTGGCGCTGCAGCTTGGTGCGGTCGCGGTCGGGCGTGCGCAGGGCCTCGCGCACCGGCTCGGCCAGCACGTACTGGTTGCCGTTCAGCAGGCTGCTGGCGCTGACCCAGCGCGTCTCCGGGGAGACGCCCAGCAGCGACTTCAGCCCGGGGAAGCGCACGGCCAGCACGGGGTACTCGAACCAGAACTCCGGGTTGGTCAGCCAGGACATGTAGAGGTCCATGGGTTCCCAGCCCTCGAAGCTCTCCCGCTTGGTGATCTTCATCGAGATCTCGCGGGCCTGGGTGTCCAGGGGCTTCATGCGGCCGCGGAAGTCCTGCATGGTCAGCGACTCGCACAGGGCGCGGTTCTCGTCGCCGAGGAAGTTCAGGCTCGGCGCCGCGGCCGGAGCGTGGTCGTGCTCGTGGTCGTGCTGCTGCGCCCGGACCGCGGCGGGGGCCGTCAGGACCAGGGCGCACAGGGCGGCGAACAGGGCAAGGTGACGCCGGGTCATCGCGTCCTCCTGGTGTCGTCGGCTTCGGTTTTCACGGGCCAGATGAGGTCCCGGGCGAAGATCAGCACGAATCCCAGCGAGATCAGGATGTAGCCGAGGTAGGTCGGCCACTTGCCGGGATCGTAGTTCACCGACAGCACGGTGCCCTTCTCGTCCGTGTCGTACGAGGACTGGAAGTGCTTGCGCCCGCGGTGGGTCAGGGGGTGGTTCATGTAGATGCGCACCGGGCGGCCGCTGATCCCCTTCTCCTGGTCGATGAGCCGCACGTGGCTCTCGTAGCTGGCGGGGTTGCGGCTGCCGGGATAGTTCACCAGCAGGAAGTCGTCGAGGTGCAGGCTGTAGGGCAGGGGCAGCTTGATCGAGCCCAGCACGACGCGCGCCGGCCGGCCGCCCAGGTCGATCTCCTCGCCGCGGCCGTCGTCCTTGTAGACCACGGTCTCGGTCGCGGCGCCCTGGGGGCCCGTCACCGCGATGCGCGCGGCCGCCGGATCGTGCTCGTCCTCGCTCGGGGCCGGCTTCAGCTCGATGTGCGGGTGGTTCTGCTGCAGCACGAACTGGAAGCCGCCGTCCGCCACGCGGTAGAGCACGAGCTCCTCGACCGGGAAGGGCGCGCCGGCGGGCAGATCGGCTTCGATCTCGCCGCTGGCCATGTCCATCCGCTGCATGGGCTGCGACGGGAGCGCGGAGACGGAACCGTCGGCGGCGCGGGCGAAGACCAGGCCGGCGCCGCCGGTGCCGGGATCGCCCTCGACGAGCTGCAGGGTCGTGCCGGCGACCCGCTGCGGCTTGCCGGCCACGAGCATCAGCGCCTCGGGACCCTGCTCGCCCACCGTCGTCATCTGCAGGGCGGCGGGCCCGCTGTCCGCCGGCTGGTAGGTGAGCGAGTAGTGCGGCCAGTACTCCAGCACCGACAGCCGGTACTTCTGGCCGCCGAGCTTGACCGAGTGCGCGATGGACTGCTTGCCGGGCGCGTACAGCTGCACCGGGAACGACGCGGTCTCGTCGCCGCTCACGAGCTGCAGGTGGGTCTCGCGCGACCAGACGAAGTCGGTGGACGAGCCCTCGCGGATCGGCATGACGCCCTCGTGCCCGAAGTAGCGCGTGATGCCGGCGCTGATCAGGATCCAGATCATCGCGACGTGGACCATCACGAAGCCGGTCTGGCGAGGCCGGTAGGGCAGGTTCTTGAACAGCACCAGCAGCAGGTTCAGGCAGAGCAGCGCGAGCACCAGCTCGAACCAGCGGGTCCCGTAGACGAGATCACGGGCGCCGACGGCCCCGTAGCTGGACTCCAGGAACGTCGCCTTGCCGATGGCGACGGCGAAGATCACCAGCAGCGCGATGCTCAGCTTGAGCGAGGTCAGCGCGCGGATGAGCGGGAACTGGAAGAAGCGGGTCACGGTCACCGTCCGGGTTGGAGGGTGCGGCCGGTGCGGCCGCCGTGATGACGCGAACGAGCGGGACAGGGGCGTTAACGGTCGTTCCGTTGCCGCCGGGCGGCGTCGGACATGATAACCACCGTTGCGACCGGGAACAAGCAACACCAAGGGGATCGGTCGGGTTTCCTGTCTTGACCGCACTTCCTTAAATGATTATCAATTGGTATGGAATACCCCCGCACCGGAGGTCGCCGTGTTCAAGCTCGAAACCCGCTACGCCCTGCACGCCGTCGTCGTCCTCGCGGAACACGACACCCTGGTGCCCAACGCCAGGCTCGCCGAGCGCCTCGGCGTGTCCCTGCCGATGGTGGCCAAGATCATGAACCGCCTCGTGCAGGCGGAGGTCGTGGTGAGCCGCCCCGGCCCCGGCGGCGGCTACGCGCTGGCCCGCGACGCCGGGGAAATCCGTCTGGCGGAGGTCGTCGCCCCCACCGAGGGCGCCGACTGGGGCCGGTCCTGCCTGCTCGGCCTGGCGGCCTGCGACGACACCAACCCCTGCGCCCTGCACGGCGCCTGGGGCCGCCTGCGCGAACACATCCAGACCATGCTGCGCGAGCGCTCGGTGGCCGAGATGGCCGCCGGCGTCGTGGACCTCGACCTGAAGGTGGTGCCCGGCGATGTCCCCCTTGCCTGACGGCGACCCCGTCGCGGCGCGCCTCGCGCGGGCGCGGCGCGTGCTGCGCGGCCGGCCGCGCCGCCCCTACCTGCTGCGCACCGGCGTCCAGTTGCTCACCCTGGCGGTGATCCTGGTCATCGGCGCGCAGTTCGCCAGCTGGGTCGCGAACCTCGAGGCCGGACGGATCGCCGGCGTGCGGCCGCCCGGCGTCGAGGGCTTCCTGCCCATCTCGGCCCTGCTCAGCCTGCGCCAGTGGCTGGCGGGCGGCGGTTTCTCGATGGTCCACCCGGCGGGCCTGGTGCTGTTCGGGCTGATCTGCCTGACGGCGCTCCTGCTGAAGAAGTCCTTCTGCGCCTGGCTGTGCCCCGTGGGCACGCTCAGCGAAGCCCTGGCGCGCGTCTCCCACCTGGTCTTCCGGCGGCGCCTGAAGCTGCCGCGCTGGCTGGACCTGGGCCTGATGAGCCTCAAGTACGTCCTGCTGGCTTACTTCCTGTTCGCGGTGTTCGTGCAGATGACGTTGGCATCGGTCGCGCTGTTCATCGACTCGCCCTACAACCGGATCGCCGACATCAAGATGCTGCACTTCTTCACGCGGATGTCGCCGGTCACCGTCCGGGTGCTGGGCGCGCTGGCCCTGCTGTCGTTCGTGGTGCCGTACTTCTGGTGCCGCTACTTCTGCCCGTACGGCGCGCTGCTCGGCGCGCTGTCCCGCTTCTCGCCGCTGAAGGTCGTGCGCTCGGCGCCGGACTGCACCAACTGCGGGAAGTGCGCGGCCGTCTGCCCGTCCTACCTCGCGGTCGACCTCGGCGCCACGGTGACCTCGCCCGAGTGCACCGGCTGCCTGGAGTGCGTGACCAGCTGCCCGGCGCCAGGCGCGCTGGAGGTGCGGGGGCCGTCCCCGTGGCGCCGCCGCGTGCGGCCGGCGGTCTTCGCGGCGGCGGTCCTGCTGGTGTTCTTCGGGGGGATCGGCGCGGCGAAGCTGGCGGGGCGCTGGCGCACCGGGATCACCGACCAGGAGTACCTGCGGCGCGTGCAGGAGATGGACGCGCCCAAGTACCACCACGCCCGCGGCCAGGTGCCGGCCTACGGTCCCGAAGACTGACGGCCGGCCGGTCGTCGTGCTATCCTGTGCGGGTCTTCAAGCGGAGGTGCTCGCGATGATCGTCCGCCCGTTGCTTCGGACCTGCATGCCGGTCGCCGTCTCGGTCCTGCTGCTGGCCGGTTGCACGCTCGGCCCCCGTCCCGCCGATGACCCCGGCACGGGCGCGTCCCCCGACACAGCGCCGGTCGAAGTGAAGATCCTCGACGGTGTCGTGCCGGCCCTGCATCGGGACGGCCGCCTGTTCACGGGCGGCCAGCCGGACCGTCCTGCGCTGGTGGAACTCGCCGCGCTCGGCGTCGCCACGGTCGTCAACCTGCGCACACCGCAGGAGATGTCCGACACGACCAAGGTGCGCTACGACGAAGCGGCTTTCGTCGACTCGCTCGGCCTGCGCTACGTGACGATTCCCCTGGGCGGCAAGGAATACCCCTACACGCCGGCTGCGGTGGACAGCTTCGCCGCCGTGTTGGGTGCTGGCCGGGAACTGGTGTTCCTGCATTGCCTCAGCGGCTCCCGCGCCGGCAACCTGTACGCGGCCTACCTGGCGCGCGTGCGGGGCTGGCCGCTGGAGTCGGCCTGGGACCGGGGGATGGCGATGGGGATGACGCCGTTGCCGTTCGCGCAGATGCTCGGCGCCGATCTGGTGCCGGCGGCGCGATAGCCGGCCGGCGGCACGGTTCACCAGTATTTCTCGACGAAGATGCTGCCGGGCTGCTTGCGCGTGTGCTCGCGGAACCCCTTCTCCCCGAGCGTCCGCATCATGCCCGTGATCATGTCCGGATTCCCGCACAGGAACACGCTGACCCGCGCCGGGTCCAGCGGCCCGCCCAGGATCATCTCGGCCGTGTCGTCCTCGAAGAACGCGGTCACGCGGCCGGTCATGCCGGTCCACTCCTCCGTCTCGTCGTCGGGACTGCTGATCGCCGGGACATAGGTGAAGTTGTCGTGGTGGGCGACCAGGGATTCCATGTCGCCGCGGTAGCCGAGGTCCCAGCTGTGGCGCGCGCCGTGGAAGACGACCGTGCGGTGGCCGGCGTGGAAGGCGTAGTCCGAGCGCAGCATCGAGACGTAGGGCGCCAGGCCGGTGCCCGTCGCCACGAAGACGACGTCGTTGCCGGCCGGCACCTCGGCGAGCGTGAACATCCCCACGATGCGGTCGCCCACGAAGATCCGGTCGCCCTCCTGCAGCGCGTAGAGGCGCGGCGTGAGGGCGCCGCCGGTGACGAAGGCGACGTAGAACTCCAGAAAATCCTTCTCGACGCTGCCCGAGGCGATCGAATAGGCGCGGCGGATCATCTTGTCCGGATCGGCCGGCGGGTCCTCGGGGTCGGCGAAGGGCACGCGCGCCGCGCTGCCGGGCAGGCCGAGCACCGCGTACTGGCCCGCCTTGAAATCCGGCACGCCGGCGTCGGGCCGCACGCGGATGATGAACAGGCCGTGGGTGACCTCGCTGCGGTGGATCACGGTCGCGTTGACGGCGAGCGGCATGGCTACTCCTGCTGGCGTTCGGGATGGCCTGAGCGGGAACCGGCGCCGCGGTGGCGCCGCTCCATGATAGGGACTTTGCCCCCGCAGGCAAGCCGGACCTCCCGGTTTCTCCGGCATCCGCGGCTCGGGAAGCCTCCCTTGACGCCGGGGCCGTCGAAGATTCCGTCCCCCGTAATCTTGACAAAATCTGATTTGTATTTAGCGTGTGGTGGCGAGCCCCGCGATCACTCACGGAAAGTGCTGTCAGTCATGAAGATATCAAAAGCAGAAGACCAGTCCTTGCGCCTGGTGACCTGCCTGGCCCGCGCGGAAGGGCAGCTGACCCTGGCCGACCTCGCGGCGCGGGAGCACCTGCCCGAACCGACGGTCGCCAAGCTGCTGGCTCGCTTGCGGCGGGGCGACGTGGTCGTGGCCG
>JAURXS010000407.1 GCA_030654305.1 bacterium
TCATGGTGAAGCCCGGGGAGTCGATCCTCGTGCCGGTCAGCTGCGTCGAGGCCGGGCGCTGGCGTTCGGTGTCGGGCTGCTTCGAGGATTCCGACCAGATCCTGTCGGCGAGCGCCCGCACCGGCAAGTGCGAACGGGTCACCGAAAACCTCCGCCACTACGGCCGGTACGACGGGGACCAGGATGCCGTGTGGCGCGACGTCGGCGTCCTGCTGGAGGACGCCGGCGTGGATTCGCCGACGTCCGCCATGTCCGACGCCTTCCTGCAGCGGAGCGAGCACCTCGACACCTACCTCAAGGCGTTCCCGCTCCTGGAAGGGCAGGCCGGCCTGATCGTGGTGTCGAACGGACGCGTGGCGAGCCTCGACGTGCTGTCGCGACCGGAGGTCTACGCCGACCTGCATGGCAAGCTCGTCCGCAGCCACTCCATCGAGGCGCTGTCCGGCTGGGGGCGCGCGATGTCGGTGCTCGACGACAAGACCGATCCGGCGACGCTGGTGTCCGCGTTCCTGGACGATGCCCGTCACGGCAAGGAAGAGGTCTTCCCGTCCCGCGGCGCCGGCCAGGATCATCGCTTGAGGGGCGTCGACACGGCCGGTTCGGCCCTGGTCGTCGACGAGGCGGCGGTGCACCTGGCGCTGTTCCCTCGGAGTCCTTCGCGCGGAGAGCCGAAGCGGCCGGAACCGTGGAACGGGCTGCTCATCGATGATCGGATCAACCCATACCAGGTCGACTGACCCTCAAACGGCCGCCCCGTCCCCTCGGGGGCGGGGCGGCTACTCCTGCTTCGTCAGTTCACCCAGCACTTCCACGTGCCCCGTCATCGGGAACATGTCGATCACCCGCGCCCGCTTCAGCCGGTAGCCCCCCTCGCCCAGCGTCTTGACGTCGCGGGCGAAGGTCGCCGGGTCGCAGCTCATGTAGATCACGCGCGCGGGCCCGAGGGCGGCGAGATCCTTGGCCACCTGCTCGCCCAGACCGGCGCGCGGCGGGTCGACGACGACCGTCGTGGCGGCCCAGTCCAGCGCCCCGGCCGGATCGCCCGGGTTGCCGGGCTGGTCGGCGGGGTCGCCGGTCTTCCAGGACAGGACGGCCCGCTCGACCGGGGTGTCGATCACCGCGGTGCGGGTGGCGGCGGCGCGCTCGCGCATGACGTTGTTGCGGGCGTCACGGACCGCGCCCGCGTCGCTCTCGACGGCCACGATGCGCGCGAAACGGTCGTCCAGCGCCAGGCTGAACAGCCCGACGCCGGCGTAGAGGTCCAGCAGCGCGCCCCCCGGCGCCGCCGCGGTGACGCCGGCCTCGTCCAGCCAGCCGCGGACGAGCGCGACGGCGGCCTCGGTCTCCCGGTAGTTCGTCTGGAAGAAGCTCGTGGCGTGGACGCGGTAGTTGTGGCCGGCGAGCTGGATCACGAGGTGGTCGCGGCCCCACAGGGGCCGGTTGTTGTACAGGATGCCCAGGCACCGCGGGTGCGGCGCCGCGCCTTCGGGCAGCTTCTTGAGCACCGCCTTGAGCATCCGCGCGCGGTCGGGCTCGCCGAACAGCGACACCAGGAAGCGGTCCTGGTGGTCCAGCCGCACCACGACCTGGTCCGCGGGCGGCAGCGTGACGACGAAGGGCAGGATGTCGTCGTTGAACGCGTCGGACATCAGGCCGTGCCGCTCGATCGGCAGGACCTCGTGGCTGTCGTGGCGCAGCATGCCGTACGGTCCGGCCGGCGTGCGCCACAGGCGGACCTTGTTGCGGTACCCCAGCGGCGGACCGGCGGGCACGGGACCCTCGAGAAGGTCGCCGGGATCGAGGCCGGCGATCCGCGTGAGGCAGTCCCTCACGATCTCCGTCTTGGCCCGCAACTGCGCCGCCACCGACAGGTGCTGCAGGTCGCAACCCGAGAGCGACCCCAGCTCGCCCAGCGGCGGCTCGACGCGATCGGGCGACGCCGTCAGCACCTCGACCAGTTCGGCCTCGAGGAACCCCTTGCGCCGACGCTTCACCCGCACGCGGACCACGTCGCCCGCCGCGGTGCCGGGCACGAACGTGGTCAAGCCGTCGGGACTGCGCCCCAACCCGGCGCCGCCGGTGACCAGCTTGGTGATGGGGGTTTCGAACGTGTCGCCCACGTTCGGGGAGGGGGGGGTCTGGTCGTTCATTCGGGTTCCTTGCTGGTGTTGAAAGACCCCCCAAGCTAACACCCCACCCCCCCTCTGCAAACCACCGGTTGTGCCGTCGAGATTGTGTCTGGGGCTTCCATGCCGGATCCGCATGACTTATATGGAATATTGTGGATAATATTATAGATATTTAACCCCAAAACTGCGCGAGACACATTATCAGCGGCACAAACCTCAGGATGGGGTAGACTGCCGGGATGTTGAGAATGCTGCGCAACCCCAACCCCATCCCCCCCATCATCCTACTCCTGTCCTGCCTCCTATCCTGCCTCCTCTGCCTGCTCCCCGGCTGCGCCCCCCACCGCCGGGGCAAGTTGCCGCCGTTGAGCGACCAGCCCGCGCCGTCGCGACCCGACAGCGACCGGCCGGACCGTTCACGTCCCGGTCGCGTGCCGTTGAAGCCGGGGGCGGAGCGGCCGCCCGTCGGGATGCCGGAGGGGAGCCCGCAGGACAGCGTCGCCGGGGAGGTCGCGGCGCCGGCGGACGAGACGGCCTCGGTGACGGGGCAGGAGGTCTGCCGGCTGGCGATGGAGCACCTCGGGACGCCGTACCGGTTCGGCGGCTCGACGGCCAAGGGGTTCGACTGCAGCGGGTTCGCGCGGTTCATCTTCAAGAAGGTGGGGATCGAACTGCCGCGGTCGTCGGTGGAGCAGTCCCGGTATGGGCACCACGTGCCGAAGGGCGAGCTGCGGGTGGGCGACCTGCTCTGCTTTAACAACGGGCGCGGGCGCTTCTCGCACGTGGGGATCTACATCGGGCACGGGGACTTCATCCACTCGACGTCCACGGGGGGGCGCGTGCAGATCGACAGCCTGGGCGAACCCTGGTGGACGAAGAGCCTCGAGACGATCCGGCGCGTGCTGCCCGAATGAGCGGCTGAGCGCGCGGGCCGGGGTCAGGCTTCCGGGCCCGGGTCGACGCGGCCGGCGGGGCCGATCCGCAGCTTGGTCGAGGTCTGCACCGCCTCGTTCACGGCGTCCTCCATGCCGATCTCCTCCGACAGCTCCAGCAGCTTGACGGCGCGGGCGTTCAGCACCGGCCGGGGCGAGCGGATCGAGCAGCAGTCGCGGTGCGGCTCGATGGAGATGTTGTAGGCGCCGATGCGGCGGCTCAGCGCGGTGATCTCGAGCTTGTCCATGCCGATCAGCGGGCGCAGGATCGGCAGGCGGATGTCCGGGGTGATGGCCGCGAGGTTGGGCAGGGTCTGGCTGGCGACCTGGCCGACGCTGTCGCCGGCGATCACCGCCTGGCAGTTCTCGCGCCGCGCGAAGCGCACCGCCGTCTTGAACATGTAGCGCCGGAACAGCACCATGTCGTAGGCGTCCTCGACCGTCCCCACCGCGCGCGTCTCGTACGGGTAGGACGGCACCAGGTGCAGCACCAGCGGCTGGGGGGCGTAGCCGGCCAGGACGGCGACCAGGCGCTCGATCTTGGCGGAGTCGGCCTCGGCGACGCCGCGGCCCGGGTAGAAGTGGACGAACTCGGGGCGGCAGCCCCGCCGCATCATCATCCAGGCCGCCACCGGCGAGTCGATCCCGCCCGACAAGAGGACCGTGACGCGGCCGCTGGAGCCGACGGGCAGGCCGCCGCAGCCGGGCAGCTTCTGCGCGAAGATCAGGATCTCCCGCTTCATCACCAGCACGTGCACCGTGAATTCGGGGGCGTGCAGGTCCACCGGCAGGGCGGTCGCCGCGACGATCGCGGCGCCGAGCTGCGCGCTGATCTGGGGCGAGGGCACCGGGAACGTCCGGTCGGAGCGGCGCGTGTCCACCTTGAAGGTGCGGGCGTCGCCGGACTCGCGCCGGGTCGTGGCGGCGGCGATCTCGCCGGCGCGGGCCAGGTCGGCAGCGTCGTCGCCGGTGCGCGGCACCGAAGCGGCCAGCGACAGGTTCTGGATGCCGGGCACCCGCTGCAGCTTCGCGGCGGCGCGCAGGGCGGCCGCCGGGTCGCCGAGGCGCAGCAGCAGGCGGCTCTCGATGTGGTTGAGGGCGACCACCGGCTCGCCGCGCAACTGGGACGCCATGTTGTTGCGCAGGCGCAGCAGGAACACGTGGCGGTTCTTGCCCTTCAGGGCGATCTCCGCGTAGTGGGCGCTGATCACCGTGCGGTCGGCGTCGGTCGGCAGGTGGTCGTGCACGGGATCTCCGTCGTCGGGGGAGCGGGCCGAGGTCGCGGTACGGCACGGGGACATCCCAAGGATGCGCCCCGGGCCGGGGATGTCAACGGGCCAGCGTGATCTTGGCGGTGCGGCGGATCGCGGCGGAGCCGTCCCGGGGGCGGCTGATGTAGGTGGCGACGTAGATGCCGGACGGGCAGGGGCGGCCGTCCCGGTCGCGGCCGTCCCAGGTCGCGACGCGCTCGCCGGCTGGGGACTCGGGCAGGGCGTGCTCGTGGACGAGGCGGCCGCGGACGTCGTGGATCTCCAGGCGGTCGCTGCTCGGGGCGGTGGTCCGCCAGCGCAGGATGCCGCGGCCGTGGAAGGGGTTGGGCTGGGGGGGCAGCGGGCTCAGGCCGAAGACGTCCATGCCGTCGCCCACCGCGACGACGACGTCGGCGGAGTGCAGCAGCCAGCCCATGGGGTCGACCGTCACCGCCGTCACCGCGGCGGGGACGGGCAGGTGGAAGTCCATGACCCGCTGGTCCACCCACACGGCCACCATGGTGTCGCCGGCGGCCGTGGCGAGGGTCAGGTCCAGGGGGAAGACGAAGGGATCGTCGCCGGTCAGGGGGTCGGGCAACTGGACCTGGCGCAGGTCGAGGCGCAGCACGGCCTGGCCGTCCAGCGTCTCGTTGCGCCAGGAGATCGACAGCTCGGGGTGCGTGGTGCGCAGGAGCCACTGGTCGAAGAACCAGTCGAGTTCCAGGCGGCTGGTGTTCTCGCACGCCGTGACGAAGTCGGCGGTGGTCACCGTCGCGGTGGCGAGGTCGCGGTCGGCGATGTAGTCGTGCATGGCCGCGAAGAACGTCGCGTCGCCGAGCACCCGCCGCAGCATGTGCAGGACCCAGGCGCCCTTGTGGTAGACCAGGTTGTCGAAGTAGTACCAGGGGTCCGCGACGCCCGGGTCGCGCAGCAGGGGCGTGTCCCAGATCGAGAAGTAGCTGCGCGCCTTCATGAACCACTTCAGGGCGTAGGGTCCGGAATTGTGTTCGCGCCACAGCGCCTCGACGTAGGTCGCGAACCCCTCCTGCAGCCAGATGTGGGTCCAGTCGGCGCAGGTGACCTTGTTGCCGAACCACTGGTGGGACAGCTCGTGCATGATGATCGTGTCGAAGAAGTGGTCGCCGCGCACGAAGTGCGAGCCGTACGACGTGGCCGTGGGGTGTTCCATGGCGCCGTCCCACTCGAACAGGGCCATGCCGTACTTCTCGCCCGGGAAGGGGTAGGCCCCGAACTTCTCCTCGCAGAAGGCCATCATGTCGTCCAGGCGGTCGAAGTCGACGGCGGCCTCGTCCGCGAGGTCGGGGTACACGAAGTGGACCAGCGGCAGGTCGCCGGCCAGGCCGTGGTAGGTCTCCTGGAGCACGGCGTACTCGCTGACCGCGATCGACAGGTGGTAGGTGCTCAGGGGCTGCGACTCGCGCCAGCAGAACAGGTCGGTCAGCGCCTTGTTGCGCGCGGCGAGCGGCGAGCCGGGCGGGGCGAGCGCGGCGGCGCCGGGCAGGTAGGGGTGCGGCGGCGGCGAGGGCAGCTGCGCGCCGTTGGAGACGCCGGTCAGGCCCGCCGGCACCGCCAGCACGACGTCGCAGGTGGCCTTGTCGGCGGGGTAGTCCTTGCACGGCCACCAGGAGCGGGCGCTCCAGGGTTCGCTGAGGCTGGCGGCGATCGGCCCGCCGTCCGGGCGCCGCAGGAACTGGAAGCCCATGAACCCGTCGAACTGCGGCACGCCGTCGTAGACCACCGCGACGGTCAGCGTGTCGCCGGGGGAGACGGCGGTCGCCAGCCGCACGCGCAGCAGGTCGCCCTCGCGCGTCCAGCGCAGGGGAGAGAACGCCGCCGAGACCTGGCCGACGTCTTCGACGTTCATGCCGGCGGCAAAGTCCAGGACCAGGTCCCTGATCCCGGTCTGGACCGGCGTGAAGGTGACGAAGCACGCGCCCTTGATCGCCGACTGTTCGATGTCCACGTCGAGGTACAGGGCGTAGTGCACGACGTCGATCGCGGCCTGCTCGGGGGTCATCGCGGGCATGCGGTCGTCGGCGAGGGCGGCCGCGGCGGCCAGGATCCGGCCCTTGCCCTCGTAGGCCCAGGAGTCCGGGGTCAGGTCGTCCAGGACGTGGTCGGTTGCGGAGGGAGCGACGGGGACGGCGTGGCCGTCGGTGGGCGCAGCGAGGATCGCGACGGGTGCCAGGAGCACGACGCAGAGCAGGGCGGCGACCAGGCCGGCTGATGTCTTGGGCGATGTGTGCATGACGGGGTTTACGGTCGCAAAGAACCCAGTTGTCTCCTCGTGGTGCCTGGCCCACAATGCGGAAGGCCGCAACTTGCGATCGAGCGGGCCATGCTAGCACATCCGAGCAGTTTCCGCACCCGCCTGGAGGGACCGATGTTGGACGCCCGCGCTTTCTCGCTCGATCTGACGGGGCTGGAGCCCTTCCTCGACCCCGGCGAGATCGACGCCCGCGCCGACCTGGCGCGCGCGATCGGGGCCGAATTGGCCCGCCGCGAGGGTCCCGGCGCCGATTTCCTGGGCTGGCTCGACCTGCCGCGCACCGGGTTCGGGCCCGATCTGGTCCGCCTGCTGGACGCCGCCGAGACGGCCCGCAGCGACAGCGACGTCGTGGTGGTGATCGGGATCGGTGGCTCCTACCTGGGCGCCGAGGCCGTCCTGAGCGCCCTGGCCGACCGCGCGTCCGGTCCCGAGATCCTGTTCGCCGGCACGCACCTGTGCGCCACGGGGCTGCGCCGCCTGCTGCGGCGCATCGAGGGGCGCGACGTGCGGCTGTGCGTGATCTCCAAGTCCGGCACGACGTTGGAGCCCGCCGTCTCCTTCCGCCTGTTCCGCGCCGCCCTGCGGGAGCGCTACGGCCGCGACGGCGAGCGGCGCCGCATCACCGCGATCACCGACGCCTCGCGCGGCGCCCTGCGCGCGCTGGCCGACGCCGAGGGCTGGGACACCTACGTCATCCCCGACGACGTGGGCGGCCGCTTCTCGGTGCTGACGCCGGTGGGGCTGTGGCCGCTGGCCGTCGCCGGGCTGGACGTGCGCCGCCTGCTCGAGGGGGCGGCCGACATGGCGGCGACCTGCGAGAACCCCGTGCTCTCCGCCAACCCCGCGCACCTCTACGCCGTGGCGCGGCACCAGCTCTACAGCGCCGGCTACACGACCGAGGTGCTCAGCACCTTCCACAGCGACCTCGGGCCCCTGCAGGAGTGGTGGAAGCAGCTCTTCGGCGAGAGCGAGGGCAAGCACGGCCGCGGCATCTTCCCGGCGTCGTGCCGCTTCACGACCGACCTGCACAGCCTCGGCCAGTACCTGCAGGACGGCCGCCGCGAGCTGTTCGAGACCTTCCTCACCGTCCGCGAGACCGACCCCGCGCTGGTGGTGCCGGCCTCGGCGGACCGCGGCGACGGGCTCGGCTACCTCGAGGGCCGCTCCCTGGACGACATCAACGCCCAGGCCTACGCCGGCACCCGCGCCGCCCACCGCGAGGGGGGGCTGCCGACGTTGAGCCTGGAGCTGGCGCGGCTGGACGAGCGGAGCGTCGGCGGGCTGCTCTTCTTCTTCGAGAAGGCCGTCGCGGTCAGCGGGCGCCTGCTGGGGGTGAACCCCTTCGACCAGCCCGGTGTCGAGGCCTACAAGCGCGAGATGTTCCGGCTGCTGGGCAAGCCGGCGTGAAAAGGGCGCGAAAACCCGGCCCCGACCTGACAAACCGGCCGCCGGACGCTACATTTCGCCGGCAACCGGCACACCAACGCGAAGGATGACCGACCATGTCCAGCCAGATCCGCCCGCACGGCAGCGACCACCTGATGCCCCTGCTCCTGGAAGGCGCCGCCCGCGACGCCGAGCTGAAGCGGGCCGCGAGCCTGCCCCAGGTCGTCATCAGCAGCCGCGAGGCCGGCGACCTGATCATGCTGGGCATCGGCGGCTTCACGCCGCTGACCGGGTTCATGGGTAAGGCCGACTGGGAGGGCGTCTGCCGCGACATGAAGCTGCAGAGCGGCGTCTTCTGGCCGATCCCCATCACCCTGAGCGTGGACCGCGCCACGGCCGGCGCCCTGAAGACGGGCGACGGCATCGCGCTGGTCGAGCCGGAGACGGGCGAGATCCTCGCCACCATGGAGGTGCGGGAGCAGTACGAGATCGACCGCGCCTTCGAGTGCGAGCGCGTCTTCCGCACCGTCGATCCCGAGCACCCGGGCGTCAAGATGGTCATGGAGCAGAAGGACGTGAACCTCGGCGGCCCGGTGAAGGTGCTGAGCGAGAGCACGTTCCCGGCCGAGTTCCCCGGCCTCTACATGCGCCCCGCGGAGAGCCGCCGCATCTTCGCCGAGCGCGGCTGGAAGACGATCGCCGCGCTGCAGCTGCGCAACCCCATGCACCGCAGCCACGAGTACCTGGCCAAGATCGCGCTGGAGATCAACGACGGCGTGTTCATCCACCAGCTGGTGGGCAACCTGAAGCCGGGCGACATCCCCGCCGACGTGCGCGCGAAGTGCATCGACGCGCTGGTCGAGGGCTACTTCCTGAAGGAGAGCGTCCTGCAGGGCGGCTACCCGCTGGACATGCGCTACGCCGGGCCGCGCGAGGGCCTGCTGCACGGCCTGTTCCGCCAGAACTTCGGCTGCACCCACATGATCATCGGCCGCGACCACGCCGGCGTCGGCAACTACTACGGCCCCTTCGACGCCCAGAACATCTGGTCGGAGATCCCCGCGGGCTCGCTCGAGATCGAGATGCTGCCCATCGACTGGACCTTTTGGTGCTACAAGTGCGGCGGCATGATCTCCATGCGCACCTGCCCCCACGGCAAGGAAGACCGCCTGTTCCTCTCGGGCACCGCCCTGCGCAAGGGCCTCAGCGAGGGCGGCGAGATCCCGGCCGAGTTCTCGCGGCCCGAGGTGCTGGCGATCCTGAAGGAGTACTACGCCGGGATCGACGCCGCGAACCGCGTGGAAGTGAAGCTGCATGACGCGGCGACAGGCAAAGGGACCGAGAAGAAATCCTGACGCGTCCCGACTGCGGTGCGGAAGTTGCCCTCGCCAGGAGAGAGGGAGTCGGCGTGAAGGACCGGCCAGCGAGCGCGATTCGGTGAATCGGGCTTGACCCGCGGTCCGTTCTTGCCGACAATCAGGGAGCAGTCAACCCCAGTTCGGCTCGCTGAGCCGACTGGCCCCCTCCGGGTTGCGACCCGGAGGGTTTCTTTTTGATAACCACATTGTACAGAACGACTTTCCTGGTTGACGGCTTCAACCTCTATCATTCGTTGCGCACGGCGTCGGAGGAAATGGGCGGCGCCTCGACGAAGTGGTTGGACCTGTCCAGCCTCCTGCGATCCTATCTGCCGAACATCGGCGGCGGTGCGCAGGTCGAGCGCATTTACTATTTCTCCGCGCTTGCCACGCACCTGGAGCCGCGACAACCGGGCGTGACAGTTCGCCATCGCTCCTACATCGAATGCTTACAGTCGACAGGCATCATGCCGGTTCTGGGGCGCTTCAAGTCGAAGCAAGTCCATTGCAGAAACTGTCATCGCCAAAGCGAGCACTTCGAGGAGAAGGAAACGGATGTCGCGATATCCACGAAATTACTCGAGGTGCTCCATCTGGACGCAGCAGACACGGTGGTGCTCGTTACCGGAGACACGGATCTGGCGCCGGCCGTCCGTACCGCGCGGTCGCTGTTTCCGGCCAAGCGCATCTGGTTCGTTTTCCCGTACAAGCGGAAGAACAACGAACTTGCACAAATCGCCGACGGTTACTGCTACATCCGCAAAGAGCGCTACGCGCAACATCAATTCCCTGCGGCTGTAACCCTGGCCACCGGCCGAACCAGAGCCAAGCCCACGACATGGTAGGCTGGTGGACGGGGCCTAGTCGCAGGGCGGGCACCCGCGGTCCAGCACGATCTCCCAGCGGCCGGCGGCCGTGCGCCGCCAGGTCGAGGTGAAGAAGCCGGCCGGCGAGCCGTCGGGCGCGGTGACCGGTCCGCTCGACAGGCCCAGATCCCCCGAAGCGAGCACCGCCACGTCCAGGGGCGCCCAGGCGAAGGGCGCCTCGTCCCCCTCGAAGAAGCGCGCCCAGCCGGCGGCCACCGCCGTGCGCCCCCGCAGGATCCCCTTGCCTCCGAAGAACACCGCGTCCTCAGCCAGGAACGACGTGAAGGCCGCGAGGTCGCGGTCGGCCATCGTCGCGGCGAAGGCCGTCTCGGCGGCGCGCAGTTCGGCCTCGAGGGTGGTGAGATCGGGCGCGGCGTCCGCGGCCGCGGCCGCAGACGCGGCGAAGGCGGGGGCGAGCAGCAGCGGGATCGCCGCCGCGACGAGCAGGTGGCGGATCGTCATCATGGGTCACCATCCGGGTCTGCGGGAACCGAGCTTTGCACGGAGAACGAGGTCAATATAGGCCCCGGAGCGGGGATTGTCCCCGTCCGGGACCGTTGCCGGGGGGGCGGCGCGGCGTTATCCTGGAACGCGCAACGATGCCGCAATCCCGGATGACCACCTCAAACGAGGAGACACCGTCATGGTCCACGTCCTGCCCGACCTGAAGTACGCGAAGAACGCGCTCGCCCCGCACATCTCGGCCGAGACGCTCGAATTCCACCACGACAAGCACCACGCGGCCTACGTCGCCAACCTGAACAACCTGATCCCGGGCACGGA
>JAURXS010000408.1 GCA_030654305.1 bacterium
CATGGCGCGGCGCAGCTTGCCGAGCGCGCGGTGCAGCCGCGCCTTCATCGTGCCCTCGGGGACGCCGTAGATCGCGGCGATCTCCTTCACGGGCAGGTCCTCGTAATACCGCAGGGCGACCCAGTTGCGTTCCTCGTTCGACAGCTCGGCGAGATGTCGTTCGATCCGCTGACGCTGCCTGAACCTCTCCAGCTTCAGGGCGGGATCCTGTTCGCTGTCCGCGAACACCTCCTCGCCCATGCTGTCGATCGGCGCGAGCCAACTCCTCTGCCGCTGCGCCAGCTTCAGGTGGCGGTTCAGCCGGTTGACCGCGATGCGGTACAGCCAAGCCTGGAACGGCTTGTTCAGCCAGCGGAACTGCCACAACCGGTCCAGGGCGAGGTGGAACACGTCGGCGGTCAGGTCCTGGGCGTCCACCCGGTTCTTGAGCCGGTTGAAGAAGAAGCGAAAAATCCGATCGTAATAGTACTCGTACAGATAATCGAACAGCTCGGCATCGATCTTCGCGCCCTGGATGCGCCCCAGCTCGAAGGCGAGCCGGCGCGGATCGTCGACCTCGGCCGTCTTCGGGTCGAAGACGTCCTTGGGGATGGGCGGCTGCCCGGGATGTTCATCTCGTGCCATTACAATGACGATGTCCCGGATCGGTTGCCTGGAATGAGCGGTCGCGGGGCGGGTTCTCGATTTGCCGCCCGGTGACGACTCTGCTACGTTCTCGGCTGAATATACCACATCGGGCGTCGTGATGGCGCCCCGTTCCCCGAAAGGCCCCGTCATGGCCGAGCTCCCCGCCAGGAACCTCAAGGCGTTCATCACCTTGCTCGAGCAGGCCGGTGACCTGGTGCGCGTCCGCGAGCCCGTCGACCCGGTCCTGGAGGCCGGCGAGATCGCCGACCGCTTCGTCAAGGCCGGCGAGGGTCCCGCCCTGCTCTTCGAGGACCCGCGCCCCGGCCGCTGGAGCGAAAGGGCCGGCCGCACGGCCCGCGCCGCGACGGCCGACGGCCGGCCGGTGCCCTTGGCCATGAACCTGTTCGCCTCGCGCCGCCGCATGGCCTGGGCCCTGGGCTGCGAGTCGCTGGAGGAGGCCGTCGCCCGGGTGCGCGAGCCTCTGGAGCTGGCGCCCCCCGAAGGGCTCTGGGAGAAGTTGAAGCTGCTGGGCAAGGCCCGGGACTGGAGCGCCGGCATGCCCCGCTCGGTCGCCGGCGGCCCCTGCCAGGAGGTCGTGGTCCGGGGCGAGGAGCTGGACAGGCGCGGCATCCTGGACCTGATGCCCGTGCTGACGACCTGGCCGCAGGACGGCGGCCCCTTCATCACCCTGCCGCTGGTCGTCACGCGCAACCCCGAGACCGGCCGGCGCAACATCGGCATGTACCGGATGCAGGTCTACGACGGCCGCACCACCGGCATGCACTGGCAGCTGCACAAGACCGGCGCCGACCACTACCGCGCCTGCGAGCGGCGGGGCGAGCGCATGCCCGTCTGCGTGGCGCTGGGCGGGCCGCCGTCGCTGACGTACGCCGCGACGGCGCCGCTGCCGCCGGAGATCGACGAGTCGATGTTCGCGGGCTTCCTGCAGGGCGCCCCGATCGCCTGGACGAAGGCGCTCACCTGCGACCTGGAGGTGCCGGCCGAGGCCGACTTCGTCATCGAGGGCTACGTCGACCCCGGCGAGCGCCGCCGCGAGGGGCCGTTCGGCGACCACACCGGCTTCTACACGCTGCCCGAGGAGTTCCCGGTCTTCCACGTGACGGCCATCACCTCGCGCCGCGACCCCGTCTACCCGGCGACCATCGTGGGCGTCCCGCCCATGGAGGACAAGTGGCTGGGCTGGGCCACCGAGCGCCTGTTCCTGCCGCTGATGCAGAAGCCGCTGCCCGAGGTCGTCGACTACCACCTGCCGCCGGAGGCCTGCTTCCACAACCTGGCCATCGTGGCGATCCGCAAGCAGTACCCGGGTCACGCCCGCAAGGTCTGCCACGCGCTGTGGGGCATGGGCCAGATGATGTTCTGCAAGACCATCGTGGTGGTCGACGCGGACGTCGACGTCCACGACCCGCGCGAGGTCCTGTGGCGCGTCACCAACTCCATCGACCCCAAGCGCGACACGTTCTTCGTCGAGGGCCCCGTCGACCACCTCGACCACGCCGTCAACGTCCAGTTCCTGGGCGGCAAGATGGGGATCGACGCCACCGCGAAGTGGGAGGGCGAGGACGGCTTCCGGCGCGAGTGGCCGCCGATCGTGCGCATGGACGACGCGGTCCGCAGCGACGTCGCGGAGCGCTGGCGCGACCTGCTGGCGCTGGCGGGGCGGCGGCAGTGAGCGGAGCGCCGGACCTCGAGCACGTCCACGCGCGCGGCCGCGACGGCGTCGTGCGCGACCCCGCCGCCCACGACCGCGCCGTGCGGGCGATGTTCGCGCGGATCGCGCGCGTCTACGACTTCATGAACCACGCCCTGAGCTTCAACCGCGACCGCGCCTGGCGGCGCGACCTGGTGCGCGCGCTGGATCCCGGCACCGACCTGCTGGTGGACCTGTGCGCGGGCACCGGCGACCTCGGGCTCGCGGCCCTGCGCGGCGGCCGCTGCCGCCGGGTCGTGGCCGCCGACTTCACGCCGGCGATGGTGGCGGCCGGTCGGGGCAAGGGCCTCGGCGGGGTGATCCCCGCCGTCGCCGCCGACGCCCAGGACCTGCCGCTGCGCGACGGCTGCGCCGACGCGGTCGCCGTCGGCTTCGGCGTGCGCAACCTGGCCGACCTGCGCCGCGGCCTGGCCGAGATGCGCCGCGTCCTGAAGCCGGGCGGCCGCCTGCTGGTGCTGGACTTCTTCCGCGACGACCCGGCCGCCGTCGGCCCGGGCCGCGGCGCCGCCCGGCCCCTGCGCCGCGCCCTGGACCTGGCGCTGCCGTCGGCGGGCCGGCTGCTCGGCCGCGACCGCGCCGCCTACGCCTACCTCGCCGACAGCCGGGACCGCTTCGTGACCCCGGCGGAATTCGCGGCGCTGCTCGATGAATTCGGCTTCCGGGACGTCCTGGTGCGACGTCAGACCTTCGGCATCGCCCACCTGATCGGCGGGCGGCTCGACGCCGACGCCTGAGGGGAGAATCATGGACCGCGACACGATCCCGCCGCCCCCGTTCCCGCTGCCCCCGATCACCGTCGCTTGGACCGGAGCCAGCGGCCTGGTCTACGGCGGGCGCCTGGTGGAGGTCCTGCTGGACGCCGGCCGCGACGTGGCGCTGCTGCGCAGCGACGCCGTCGAGCAGACGGCGGCCGCCGAGCTGGGCCGCCCGCCGCGCGCGCTGGTCGAAGAGTTGCGGTCGATCGCGGTCGCCCGCGGCGCGCAGCTGCACGAGTACGGGAAGCACGAGTTCTCGTCCCCGGTCGCCAGCGGTTCGGCGCCCTCGGGCGGCATGGCGGTCTGCCCCTGCTCCATGAGCACGCTGGCGCGCATCGCCACCGGCACCGGCGACGACCTGCTGCACCGCGCCGCCGACGTGCAGATCAAGGAGCGCCGCCGCCTCGTGCTCGTGCCGCGCGAGACCCCGCTGGCGGCCCACCACCTCGAACACATGTCCCGGCTCGCCGCCGCCGGCGCGGTGATCCTGCCGGCGATGCCCGGCTTCTACCACCGCCCGACGACCGTGGCGGAGCTCGTCGACTTCGTCGTGCAGCGCGTCTGCGACCAGCTCGGCGTCGCGGTGCGCCTCGCGCGGCCATGGGGTGAGGCGTGAAGGAGGGGCGCGGCTGGCGGACCGTCGCCGACTACTTCGGGCTGGTGAAGTTCGAGCACACCATCTTCGCCCTGCCCTTCGCGCTGATGTCGCTGCTGGTCGCCACCGGCGGCCGCCCTTCGCGGCGCCTGCTGCTGGGCGTGCTGGCGGCGATGGTCGCCGCGCGCAGCGCCGCGATGGCCTTCAACCGGCTCGCCGACCGCGACTACGACGCCCGCAACCCGCGCACGGCCGACCGGCACCTGCCGTCGGGCAGGATCGGCGTGGCCGGCGCCGCGGTGTTCACGCTGGTCAGCGCGGTCGTCTTCGTGCTGGCCGCACGCAGCCTCAACCCCCTCTGCTTCGCCCTGGCGCCGGTCGCGCTCGCGGTGGTTTTGGGCTACTCCTACGCCAAGCGGTTCACGCCTTGGTCGCACCTGTTGCTGGGGCTGGGCCTGGGCATCGCGCCGACGGGCGCTTGGCTCGCGGCCGTCGGCCGCTTCGCCGCGTTCCCGCTGTGGATGTCGGCGGGCGTGATGCTCTGGGTCGCCGGCTTCGACGCGATCTACGGCTGCCAGGACGTCGAGGTCGACCGGCGCGAGGGCCTGCGTTCGCTGGCGGTGCGCTACGGCGTCCCCGGCGCGCTGGGGATCGCCAAGGGACTGCACGTGCTGGCCGTGCTGTGCCTCGCCTTCGCGTTCCGCTCGGCGCCGGCGTTCGGCGTGACGGCGGACCTGGGCCTGTGCGCGCGCCTGGGCCTGGCGGCCATGACGGCGCTGCTGGTCTGGGAGCACAGGCTGGTGCGCGGCGGCGATCTGCGACACATCGACCGGGCGTTCTTCACCATCAACTCCTGGATCGGGATGCTCCTGCTGGCCTTCGTGGCCCTCGACGTCTACGTGGTCTGAGGGCCGTCGCGGCGTCCAGAATCCGACCCCCGTTGCTTCCGTATTGCCCACCCTCCGAGCCGCAGGGAGGCATTCTGCGCCCTTCCGCGACACGACGGAACCCGTCCTGATCAGGACTCCCGGCGGGAGGGGCGACCTCGCCCGGCCGGAGACCCGACGGGCAACCACCGAATCAATCATATAACTATCAAAGAGTTACGTGATACCGCGCCCCGGCATCGGCGGCGGCCGCCTGCCCCGGTCGAGCGACTGCAGGTCCTCTGTCAATATTTCCTCAAGCGGGTACGGGGCTTGCCGAAGGACCCTCGTGAATTCACCCCGGTCCGGCCTTGCGGACCCGACAAGAGCGCCCCCCCGCGAGGGCAAGTGAAAGGGATCTGGAATGAAGACTCGTTACAGCATGCTGGCCGGCGTCCTG
>JAURXS010000409.1 GCA_030654305.1 bacterium
CAGCTGGTTCCCGAATCGGGAGAAGTCCCGGGCCTGGTTGGGGCCCGACGGGCTGTTCCTGCTGTGGCCGCAGGCGGCCCACGATGTTCAGGCACTGCTGGAAGCCGATCAGTTGGCCGGCATCCCCAAGGCGCCTGAGACGATGCTCGATCTGCTGCTCGAGGCCGGAGTCTTCGTACGGCAGCCGGACGGTGCCTCGACCTGGTTCGTCCTGCCGCCGGAGTTGAAGACCGCTGCGGAGGCGGTGAAGCTGGCATCGCCGGCGATCCTGCTGCACGGCGTCGCGCCGCCGGCGGAGCCCCTGGCCATCTCATTGGTCTGCCCACCTGGCGCCACGCGGACCACCCAGAAGACGCCAGCGACTGCACCGGCGCCGGCTCCCGCACCGCCGCCCGGCACCCAGTTCTCATTGCTCGATGCCACCGACGTGGCCACTTCACCGGCCGTTCGCACATCACCGCCGCCGGTTTCACAGACCCCGGCACCGCCCCCTGCTGTCGTCGCCAACCTGGCAGTCCCGTTGCCGCCCCCTCCACCCTCCCCGCCGCAGGCCGCGGCGCCCACCTTCAAGCTGAACGCGCCCATGCGCCTGAACCCGGCCGTGCGCGATGCCCTCGCGGCCATCGTCAGCACCCTCAATGGGCCGGGCAGCGCAGCGGCCGCGGCACCCATCGCGGCCGGCATGTTCGTGCCGCTGGCTGAACTGGAACGGCGTGGCGTGCAGCCAGCGCTGGCGGGTCGGGCGCTGGCCGATGTCGGCCTGCTGGTGCATTCCAGGCGGGATGGCCCGGCCACCGTCACGGCCGACTTCCGCGGCGAGCCGACCGTTGGGCTGGTCGTCGCCCCAGCCTGCATCGAAGGTTTCGACCCTGCCGCCTTCGAGCCGGCTGCGCAAGTGGAGCCCTGACATGCTGATGCGCCGCTACGAGATGCCCTGGCGGCGCCCCTACGAGGTGTACGCCGCCGCCGTCTGGGCATCCGCCCTGCTGTTCTTCGCCGTGACCGGCGGGCTGGGCCTGCTCCCGCGACAGCTCGCACTCCCGATCGCCGCGTTCTGCCTGGCGATGGGCGTCCTTCGGCTGGCGCAGGGCGTTCACACCCTGGTGCTGCGCGCCTCGCTGTCCGGCCGCGGCATCCAGGTGCTGAGCACACGGGCCGTCGCACGCTGGACCGAGAAGCCTGACGCGGTGTTCCTGGGCTTCGGCTTCGAGTGGCGGCCCGTCCACTCGCAGCGTCTCTACGAACTGGCCAAGGTCGACTACCGCGAGTTCACCGTGTCGCCCCGCCTGCTGCAGGTGCTGGGCTACGACGCACGCCCGCAACCCGATGCAGAGATCGGCCTGCCCTACATCCATGGCGTCGAGCCACGCGAGGTGGCCCTGCACCGGCCGCTGCAGAACTTCGAAGGCGGTACCTTGCTGGTGGGCACCACCCAGTCCGGCAAGGGCGTGGCGCTGGCCAACCTGGTGACGCAGGCCGTGCGTCGCGGCGACGTGGTCATCGTCATCGACCCCAAGAACAGCCGCCGCCTGAAGCGGGTCACCCAGCGCGCCTGCGAGGACTGGCGCGACCCCGACACCTTCCTCGAGTTCCACCCGGCCTTTCCTGAAGCCGGCGTGCGCCTGGACTTCACCTTCAACTGGCAGAAGCC
>JAURXS010000410.1 GCA_030654305.1 bacterium
ACCTTCTCCTTGCTGCAGCCGGCGAGCCCGGCCAGGATCGCGATGAGCACCATCGCCGCGAGGAGAAGCGGAGCCCGTCGCAGCACGGACGTGGCAGCAAACATGGACAACCTCCCTTGGGGGTATCGGATCGTGCCGGCCATCGGCGACCGGCGTATCAACCTGGACTGGCGCTCCCGCCGCAGGACCGCGGCAGCAGGTTACCCGCCGCCACCGGTCATCGTCAACACCGCGGATCGGGCCGGCATCGACATGAAATTGGCGAACCGGGGTCGAAAAAGCAAATGCTATCCCCGGGTGCGGGCCGCCTCACGCGCCCCGGCGGTCCAGGGGCGGCAGGCGCTCCGCCCTCCCGACGAGCCCCTCCTGGTCCGGCTCGTCCCAGTCCCACAGTTCGTGGAACAGCTCCCAGTGGAGCGGCAACAGGACGCCCGCCGCGCCGAAGAGCCGCGCGAAGCGGCGGCGGCGCTCGGCGACCGGCAGGCCGGGCAGGAACCCGCGCCGCAGGCGGCCGTCGATCGTCACGTCCCAGACTTCCTGGAACGCCTCGGCCAGCGCCGGCGGCACCGCGGACGGCACGATCCGGCCCGCCAGCACGTCGGCCACGGCCAGGAAGTGGTGGTGCAGGAATCGTTCTCCCCGCGCGGGCGCGAACGGCGGCGGGTCGGCGGGCGCCGGGGGTGCGCGCAGGTCCCAGGGCAGGAACGGCAGCGCGCCGGCGAGCTCCGCGCCGCGTTCGGCGAGGAAGTGGCCGGGGTGGCCGTAGATCTCCAGCGCGCCGGGCGCCGCGAGGCGCCACCAGGGCCGCTCGTCGGGCGCGAGGTCGTCAAGGACCAGCGCCAGCTCGCGCAGGCGGTCCGTCAGGCCGTGGCGGCGGGCCGCCCCGCGCGCCAGCTCCGCGACGGCCGCGGCGTGCTCCCAGTCGGCGGGTTCCACGCGCAGCAGCACGGCCGTCTCCCTCCTAGTCGGCGATCAGGGACCCGCCGCCGAGCGGGCGCAGGCGGGCGGTGAAGTGGCGCAGCACCGGCGCCTCCTCGACGATCTCCAGGCCGCGCAGGCGTTCGCCGCACTCGCGCAACCGCCCGCAGACCTCCGCCACGTAGGCCAGGTGCGTCTCGGTGTACACGCGCCGCGGCACGGCCAGGCGCACCAGCTCCATGGCCGGGTGGACGGTGGCGCCCGTCTCGGGATCGGCGTGCGCGAACATCAGGCTGCCGATCTCCACGCCGCGCACCCCGCCCTCGAGGTACAGGGCGCAGGTGAGCGCCTGCGCCGGGAAGGCGCCCTGCGGCAGGTGCGGCAGCATGCGCCGCGCGTCGACGTAGACGGCGTGGCCGCCGACGGGCGTCAGGATCGGCACCCCGCGCTCCTGCATCTGCTCGCCCATGCGCCGGACCTGGCCGATGCGGTAGGTCAGGTAGTCGTCGTCGAGCACCTCGCGCAGGCCCTGCGCGACCGCGGCCAGGTCGCGCCCGGCCAGCCCGCCGTAGGTGCGGAAACCCTCGATGAGGATCAGCAGGTTCGTGATGTCGCGGGCCCAGTCGTCGTCGTTCAGGCAGAGGAAGCCGCCCATGTTCACCAGGGCGTCCTTCTTCGCGCTCATCGTGCAGCCGTCGCCGAGGGCGAAGATCTCCCGCGCGATCTCCTTGATGGCCAGGTCGCGGCAGCCCGGCTCGCGCCGCTTGATGAACCACGCGTTCTCGGCGAAACGGCAGGCGTCGAAGATCAGGGGCACGCCCTTGCCGTGGCAGAAGGCCGAGACCTCGCGGATGTTCGCCAGCGACACGGGCTGGCCGCCGCCGCTGTTGTTGGTGATCGTGATCATGACGAAGGGGATGCGGTCGCCGTAGCGGTCGAAGGCCGCGGCGAGCTTCGCCAGCGACATGTTCCCCTTGAAGGGGTGGTCGCCCGTGGGGTCGAGCCCCTCGTCGATGACGCAGTCGAGCGCGAGCGCGCCCTGGTGCTCGACGTTGGCGCGCGTGGTGTCGAAGTGGATGTTGTTGGGCACCACCGAGCGCTTGTCCAGGCGCGTGGTGAACAGCAGGTTCTCCGCCACGCGCCCCTGGTGCGTGGGGATGACGTGGCGGTAGCCGAAGATGTCGCGGATGGTGTCCTCGAAGTCGTAGTAGTTGCGGCTGCCCGCGTAGGCCTCGTCCCCCTGCACCAGCGCGCCCCACTGGGCGTCGCTCATCGCCGAGGTGCCGCTGTCGGTGAGCAGGTCGACGTAGATCGACGAGCTCGGCAGGCCGAAGACGTTGTAGCCGGCCTTGGTCAGCGCCGCGGCGCGCTCCTCGCGGCTCACGCGGCGGACCGGCTCGACGACCTTGATGCGGTAAGGAACGAACGGCAATTCCATGGGTCCTCCTCGACCGGGGAAACGGCGGAAGGCCTTGCCACGCGCGGCGCGGAAGGGCATCCTGCGGGGTCGAAGGTAGCAGCCGCCGATACGGCGAACAAGGAAAGAGGGGGCGACGATGGTCCTGCCGGATCGCTGGCGGCGACGCCTGCGCGACGCGTGGCGGGCGGCGGTGGGGCCGACGCGGGACCCGCGGGCCGTCGCGCGCGGCGTCGCGGCGGGCCTGCTGGTGGCGCCGACGCCGGTGCTCGGGCTGCACACCTGGATGGCTCTGGGACTCGCGACGGCGCTGCGCGCGAACCGGGCGGCGGCGCTGCTCGCCTCGAACCTCTCGAACCCGGTGACCTTCCTGCCCCTGGCGCTGCTCGACGTGCGGCTGGGCACGTGGCTGCTCGGGCGCCCGATGCCGGAACTGGCCGTCGACGAGATCTCGCGGGCCAGGCTGGGCGAGGCGCTGCTGGCGGCCTGGCTCGGCGCGGTCGCGCTGGGCGTCGCGCTGGCCGC
>JAURXS010000411.1 GCA_030654305.1 bacterium
CGATCCCCGATTGTTCGATCAGCAGTTTGGGGATACGGATCCCCTGCGAGTTGCCGATTTTGACGATCCTGGATTTCATCGCGGGCCTCCCGTGCGTGACTACATTGTAATCACCTCGAGGATGCCTGTCAAACAGGTTGGTCGGTCGCCCGTTTCAAACGGAACTGAGCGCCAAGGTCGCCATCCGCAGATGTTCGGGCAGCCACGGGAACGCCGCGGCGATCGCCTCGCACCGGTCCGCGAAGCTCCCCATCAGGTCCAGCCGGCGGCTGCGCCACAGCACGTCGATCCACGCCCGCAGCGCGGCGTCGGCGGCTTCGGGTTCCAGGTCCACCTCGAGGTCGAGGTCGCGCCCGGCGATCAGGTCGCACACCACCACGCCCAGGGTGGCCACGGGCAGTTCCGTTATCAAGGATGCGGCCAGCGAGCGCGCCCCGGCGACGTCGCCGCAGGCCAGCCTGGCCTGGGCCAGCTTCACGGCGGCGGCCGCGCGGGGCGGCGTGCCGGCGGCGCGGGCCAGGGCGGCGCGGGCAGCCGTCCAGTCGCCGCGGGCCAGCGCGTGCTCGCCCACCGCCTCGTGCCACTGCGGCGGGTTGCCGTGGCGGCAGTGGTAGCGCGAGGCCAGACCGTCGGCGTCGCGCACCAGGTGGGCGAAGGCGATCGCGGCCAGCAGGGCCTCGGGATCGCAGGGCGCGTGCTCGAGCGCCGACTCGGCCAGCGCCAGCGCCTCGCGCAGGTCGCCGCGGGACGCGGCCAACCGGCTCAAGCCCATCAGCGGGCGGACGGTCGCGTTCTGGGGCGAGGCGGCTCCGCCGCGATCGCGGCAGGTCCGGTAGGCGTCCGCCGCGGCGTCGGCGCGGCCCAGCAACTCCAGCACTTCCCCCCGCCGCCGCCAGTATTCCGCCGCGTCGGACGTCGCCGGCGCCCAGCGGTCCAGCCAGGTCAGCTCCTTGGCCGCCCCGTCCGCCATCCCCCGCCCGACGTGCACGATCAGGTCGCCGGCGAAGCGGAAGCCGTCGAGCGCGCGCGGCCCGGCGCGGTCCAGCAGCGACGCGGCCGTCAGCGCCTCGCGCCGCCAGAGCGGCGCGTCGTTCCAGAAGCGGGCCTGCTCGAGCAGTTTGTAGCGGCTGTACCAGTCGCGCGGGTCGGCGGCCAGGCAGCGTCGCAGCAGGGTGACGTCGCGGTTCTTCTTGTCGCGCGCGGCGGCCACGTCGCGCGTGTAGCCGAGGTGACGCAGGACGCCGTCGAGGTCGCGCGTCGTGCGCCCGTCGCGCCGCAGGGCCGCCTCGACCGTACGGGAGGCGTCCTCGTGGATCGGGTGCTCGTAGCGGATCGCGGGATCGCGGCGGAACAGGCGCAGCAGGCGGCACTCGTGGACGTGGCCGTGAGGCAGCTCGTCGCGCAGCAGGACGGTCGCCGCCCCGGCCTCGGGATCGTCCAGCAGGCCGCGGATGGCCGTCGCCAGTTCGGGGCCGACGCGCTCGTCGGCGTCCAGCATCAGGATCCAGTCCCCGGTCGCGGCGTCGAGCGCGGCGTTGCGGGCCGCGGCGAAGTCGTCGCACCAGACGAACGGCACCACGCGCGCGCCGGCCGCCTCCAGCAGCGGCACGGTCGCGTCGCGCGAACCGCTGTCCACGGCGACCAGTTCGTCCCACAGGCCGGCGACGCTCTCGAGCAGTCCCGGGAGCATCGCTTCCTCGTCGCGGACGATCAGGCACAGACTCAGGCGCGGGGTGGCCAGGGGTGGTCCCTCCGGTTCGGGTCAGGGTGACCCGCCGCCAGGGGCAAGGCCCATGCCAGCGCCGGCGGGGGCGGGGAGGGGCGCCGGCCCTATCGGGAGCCGCGATCCGGCCAGGGCGGGCGCCCCGCTGGCCGGTTTCTGACCGCCGGGGCGCCCGGAGGTCCGTTCCGGGGCCCTCTGCGGCCGTTGCGGGCAGGCCCGTCGCTTGCAACCACCGCGGCGAAGCATCAGGACACCTCCTACAGGAGGACGGAGTGAGGACGGCAAACCTCCCCCAGACGAGCGATCGGGAAGCGCCAGGCACCCCCCGCCTGGCGTACTTCGGCGGGGAACCGGCCTTTGCGGTTCCCCGTCACGTCGGCGCCCCCAACCTGGGCGACCGCGCCGTCCTGATGCGCCGCATCGAGGGGCTGCTGGACCGCCGCTGGCTGACCAACCGCGGCCCGCTGGTCGAGGAGTTCGAGCGGCGCCTGGCCGAGCGCGTCGGTGTGAAGCATGTTGTGGTGACGTGTAACGCGACGACGGCGCTGGAGATCGCCGTGCGCGCCCTGGACCTGCGCGGCGAGGTCATCGTGCCCTCGTTCACCTTCGTGGCGACCGCCCACGCGCTGCAGTGGCAGCGCATCACGCCGGTGTTCGGCGACGTCGAGCCCGGCGGCTACACGCTCGACCCCGACCGGGTCGAAGAGCTGATCACGCCCCGCACCACCGGCATCATCGGCGTGCACCTGTTCGGGCGCACGGCGCGCGTCGCCGAGCTGCAGCGGCTGGCCGACCGCCGCGGCCTGCAGCTGCTGTTCGACGCCGCCCACGCCTTCGGCTGCACGCGCGAGGGTCGCACCGTCGGCGGCTTCGGCCGCTGCGAGATCTTCAGCTTCCACGCCACCAAGTTCCTCAACGCCTTCGAGGGCGGCGCCGTCGCCACCGACGACGACGACCTGGCCGAGCGCGTCCGCCTGATGCAGAACTTCGGCTTCGCCGGCGAGGACCGCGTGATCCACGTCGGGGTCAACGGCAAGATGACCGAGGTCTCGGCGGCCATGGGCCTCACCTCGCTGGAGGCGGAAGCCGGGATCGTCGCGGTCAACCGCGGCCACTACGATGCGTACCGCCGCGAGCTGCGCGGCGTGCCCGGGCTGACGCTCATGCGCTACGACGAGCGCGAGCGCAACAACTACCAGTACGTCGTGGTCGAGGTGGACCGCGACGAGGCCGGCCTCTCGCGCGACCAGCTGGTCGCGCTGCTGCGGGCCGAGAACGTGCTGGCGCGCCGCTACTTCCACCCCGGCTGTCACCGCATGGAGCCGTACCGCTCCCTGTTCCCGCACGCCGGCCTGCTGCTGCCGCGCACCGAACACGTCACCGACCGGGTGCTGGCCCTGCCCACCGGCGGCGGCGTCGATCCCGCCGACGTCGCGCGCATCGGCGGCCTGCTGCGCGCGATGGTCGCGAACGCCGCCGAGATCCGCGACCGCTGGCCCCACGCCGTCCGCCGAGGGAGCGCCTCTTGACCGAACATCCCGTGAGCGAGCGCCAGACCCTTCCCGCAGCGCCGGCCGCCGACGTCGTGCTCGTCAACGTGGGCTGCGGCGACCAGCCGCTGCCGGGCTTCGTCAACCTCGACCTCGACCGCGACGCCGACCTGAAGCTCGACGTCCGCCGCGGCCTGCCCTTCGCCGACGGCACCGTCGACGGGATCCACAGCGAGCACTTCGTCGAGCACCTGACGCAGGGCGAGCTGCTGGCCTTCCTGCGCGAGTGCCGCCGCGCGCTGCGGCCGGGCGGCGTGGTGCGCGTCGCCACGCCGGACCTCGCCGAGATCGTCCGCTGCTACGTCGACCCTGACTGGCACGAGCGCTGCGGCCTGAAGGACTACGGCTACGACTGGCTCGCCAACCCCTGCGAGATGCTGAACGTCTGCCTGCGGGACTGGGGCCACAAGCACGTGGTCGACGCGGTCGAACTGAAGCGCCTGGCCCGGCTGGCCGGTCTCGCCGAACCCGTCGCGTGCGCGACGGGGGAGAGCCGCTGGCCGCATTTCCGGGGCGTCGAGTCCCGGCTCGGCCGCCACCTGGTGATGGAATTCCGCCGTCCCGTCCCGGCGCCGTGCCCGGCGGGCGGGCCGCCCCTGGTCAGCGTGCTGATCGCCGCCTACGAGCCGCGCTGGTTCGAGGCCGCCCTGCTGTCGGCGCGCCGTCAGACCCATGCGAACCTCGAGATCCTGGTCGGCGACGACAGCCCCGGCGACGCGATCGAAGCCGTCTGCCGGCGCCACGCCGCCGAGGACCCGCGCGTGAGCTACGTGCGCAACCCGTCGGTCCTGGGCGAAATCGACAACTGGCAGGCCCTCTACGAGTGCGCGCGCGGCGACTACGTGAAGTGCCTGGCCGACGACGACCTGCTCGAACCGCCGTGCGTCGAACGCCTGGTCGCGGCGCTGGCCGAGCGCCGCGAGGCGACCCTGGCCGCCTCGTACCGCCGGCTGATCGACGAGGAGGGCGGCGTCCTGCCCGACGACTTCAACGCGCCCCTGGCCGCCGCCGACGTGGTGATCCGCGGGACGGACCTCGCGGCGCTGATGCTGGGCAACCGCCGCAACGTCATCGGCGAGCCCACGACCTGCCTGTTCCGCCGCGAGGACGCCGCCGACGCGCTGCCGGCCCTGATGTCCTTCGGCGGCCGCCGCGCCCTGACCAACGGCGACATGTCCCTGTGGTGCCACCTGCTGAGCAAGGGCGACCTGGTGCTGCTGCGCGAGCCGCTCAGCTCCTTCCGCCAGCGCACGTCGCAGACCTGCCGCGGCGAGCGGCACCGCGCCGACGCCCAGCGCGCCTGGGACCTGCTCGGCCAGGACGCCAAGCGCTTGGGCCTGTGGTCGGGGATGCCGCCCGCGGCCGGGCGCATCGCGGCCCGGCCGCTCGTGCCGCCGCCGCCGCCCGCGCCCGAGGTCTCGCTGCTGCTGCCGGTCGCGGGCGACCTGCCGTCCCTGCTGCGCGGACTGCTCGCCCTGTCCGCCGAGAAGCTGCCGACCGTGCTGGAGTACGTGGTCGCGGACGTCGGCCTGGCCCCCGCAGCGCGCCGGTACCTGGAGCGCGCCGTGCCGACCCAGCCCGGTCTGCGGGTCGTCGACGCCGCGGGAGCCTGCCGCGCCGCCGCCATCGACCGGGCCGCCGCGACCGCTCGCGGCGCCTGCTTCGTGATCGCCGACCTGGACGCCGACCTGCCCCCCGGCTGGCTCGCCGCCGCGGTGATGCCCCTGGTGTCGCAGCCCGACCTGGCCGCGCACGGCCTCGACCAGCCCCCCGTCCTGGCCGTGCGGGCCGACTGCTTCCGGCAGGTCGGCGGCTGCGGGTCGGGCGCCGACTGGCGCCGTGCCCTGCTGACGGGCCTGCAGGGTGCCGGCCTACGGACCGCGCCCCCCCCGCCAACGCCCACAGAATTATCTTGCGCCTAGTTGTTACGCAGATATCTTTGTTATACCAATAAGTCTTGGCACACCAAGATCAGGCTCCGGTTCAGGGACGCCAACGATCGGATCGTGCGTGACACTCGACCTGGTGCAGGCCGGCGCGGCCGCCGAACTCCTCGACATCGATCCCTGCAACGGGTTACGGACCCGTCTGATGGAGATGGGCCTCACGCCCGGCACCCACCTGTCGGTGGTCCGGCACGCTCCTCTGG
Source organism: bacterium (assembly GCA_030654305.1). Classification (NCBI taxonomy): domain Bacteria; species bacterium. The sequence goes on from JAURXS010000411.1 coordinate 5,423, forward strand.
GCGATCCCATCGAGATCAAGGTGCGCGGCTATCGCCTCTCGATCCGCAAGCAGGAAGCGGCGCTGATCCGCTGCCGCCCCCTCTGACCCCGAGCGCCAGCCGGAGGACGCGATGGCCCCCGTCACGGACCCCGACCGCCGGCAGCGGATCATCGCGGTCGCCGGCAACCCCAACAGCGGCAAGACGACCCTCTTCAACGCGCTGACCGGCGCCCACGCCAAGATCGGCAACTACCCCGGCATCACCGTCGAGTCCCGCACCGCCGAGGCCGAACTGCCGCGCGCCGGCCGCGTCACGCTGGTCGACGTGCCCGGCACCTACAGCCTGACGGCGCGCTCTCCCGACGAGGAAGTGGCGATCAACTCGCTGCTGGGGCGCAAGGGACTGCCGCGCCCCGACGCGGTCCTGGTGGTGCTGGACGCCGTCGCGCTGGAGCGCAGTCTGTTCTTCCTGATGCAGGTGATGGAGTTCGGCCTGCCGGTCATCGCGGTGGTCAACATGATCGACGCCGCGCGCGGCGAGGGCATCGACCTGCACTTTGACGCGCTGCGCCTGGAACTCGGGATCCCGGTCGTGGGCACGGTCGCCCGCCGCCGCCAGGGCCTCGAGCTGGTGCGCGAGGCGCTCGACGACCTGCTCGACGGGAAGGCGCACCCGTCGCCGGGCTGGCTGTGGGAGCCCGGCGCCGAGCTGTCCCGCGACCTCGACGCCTTCGACGCGGCCATCCGCGAGGAGGTGCGCTTCAGCCTGCCCTCGCCCGCCGCCCGCCGCGCCTTCGCCCTGTGGCTGCTGATGAGCGTGACCCCGCACAGCGAGCTCGAGGTCCGCCCGCGCCTGCGCGACCTCGCGCTGGCGACGCGCGCCCGCCTCGAGGCCGCCGGCCGCGATCTCGCGCGCGAGGCGGTGGCGGCCCGCTACGCGAAGATCGACCTGCTGGCACCGCGCCTGATCACCCGCAACCCGCCGCGCAGCCACCAGACCGAGCGCATCGACGCCGTGCTCACCCACCCGCTGTGGGGCACCGCGGTCTTCGTGACGATCATGGGGCTGATCTTCCAGACGCTGTTCTCGTGGTCCGAGCCGTTCATGGGCCTGATCGAGAACGGCGTCGGCGGCCTCGCCGGCGCGCTGCGCGGGCTGTTGCCGGCCGGGTTCCTGCGGGACCTGCTGGTCGACGGCGTGATCGCCGGCGTGGGGGGCGTGCTGGTGTTCCTGCCGCAGATCCTGTTCCTGTTCCTGTTCATCTCGATCCTCGAGGGCACCGGCTACCTGGCGCGCGCGGCCTTCCTGATCGACCGCCTCATGCGCAAGCTCGGCCTGCACGGCCAGGCCTTCGTGCCGATGCTCAGCGGCTACGCCTGCGCCATCCCCGCGATCATGGCCACGCGCACCATCGACAACCGGCGCGACCGCTTCCTGACGATCATGGCCGTGCCGCTGATCAGCTGCTCGGCCCGCCTGCCGGTCTACACGCTCGTCATCGCCCTGACCTTCCCCGCCGCGCGCAAGATCGGCTTCCTGAGCACCGGCACGCTGGTGCTGCTGGGGATCTACGTGCTGAGCTCGCTGCTGGCGCTGCTGGCCGTGGGGCTGCTGGGACGCACCGTCTTCAAGGGACGCCCGCGGCCGCTGCTGCTGGAGCTGCCGGCCTACCGGATGCCCGACCCCAAGACCGTGCTGATGGTCATGTGGGAGCGCTCGCGGGCCTTCCTGACCACCGCCGGCACGGTGATCCTGGTGATGACGGTCGTGCTGTGGGTGCTGCTGTCGTTCCCCCGCGCCGGCGCCGTCCCGCCCGGCGGGCCCGACGCGGCCGCGGCCCAGTCCGAGCAGCTGCGGCACAGCTACGCCGGCCGCATCGGCGGCGCGCTCGAGCCCGTGATCGAGCCCCTGGGCTTCGACTGGAAGATCGGTATCGGCCTGATCGGCGCCTTCGCCGCGCGCGAGGTCTTCGTGGGCACGATGGGCGTGGTCTACGGCGTCGGCGGCGGCGGCGACCCCGCCGACGACACCCTGCGCGAGGCCATGCTGCGCGACCGCCGGCCCGACGGGCGCCCCGTCTGGACGCCGCTGACCGGGGTGAGCCTCATCGTCTTCTTCATGATCGCCATGCAGTGCATGAGCACGCTGGCGGTCACCCGCCGCGAGACCGCCAGCTGGGGCTGGACCCTGTTCATGCTGGGCTACCTGACCGCCGCCGCCTACCTGGCCTCCCTGATCGTCTACCAGGGCGGCCGGGCGCTGGGCTTCGCCTGACCCCGGAGGGCTTGCGCGGCGGGGCGCGATCGTCCATCATGTCCTGCGTTCGCCGCGAGTTCCCACTGCCAGCGCGAGGAAGCGACATGGCCGCCACCAGGATCAGCGATCTCTTGGCCGGGAAGGTCCCCACCGGCGCCGACGTCACCGTCCAGGGCTGGGTGCGCTCCCGCCGGGACTCCAAGGCGGGCCTGAGCTTCGTGCAGGTGCACGACGGCTCCTGCTTCGCGCCGATCCAGGTCGTGGCGCCGGCCGCCCTGCCCAACTACGAGGCCGAGGTGCTGCGCCTGACCACCGGCTGCGCGGTGACGGTGCGCGGCGAACTGGTCGCCTCGCAGGGGCAGGGGCAGAGCGTCGAGATCCGCGCCGCCGCCCTCGAGGTCGTCGGCTGGGTCGAAGATCCCGAGACCTACCCGATGCAGCCCAAGCGCCACACCTTCGAGTTCCTGCGCGAGAACGCGCACCTGCGCGCGCGCACCAACACCTTCGGCGCCGTCACCCGCGTGCGCAACTGCCTGGCCCAGGCCACGCACCGCTTCTTCCACGGGCGCGGCTACTACTGGATCCACACGCCGATCATCACGGCCAGCGACGCCGAGGGGGCGGGCGAGCTGTTCCGCGTCTCGACCCTGGACCTGGCGAACCTGCCGCGCACGCCGGACGGCAAGATCGACCACGCCCAGGACTTCTTCGGCCGCGAGTCGTTCCTGACCGTGTCCGGGCAGCTCAGCGTGGAGACCTACTGCTGCGCCCTGTCGAAGGTCTACACCTTCGGCCCCACCTTCCGCGCCGAGAACTCGAACACCTCGCGCCACCTGTCGGAGTTCTGGATGATCGAGCCGGATCTGGCCTTCGCCGACCTGACCGCCGACGCCGTCCTGGCCGAGGACTTCCTGCGCTACATCTTCCAGGCGGTGCTGGACGAGCACCCCGACGACATGGCGTTCTTCGACGAGCACGTCCAGCCGGGCGTGGCGGCGCGCCTGGCGGCCTTCGTCGAGAAGTCCTTCGACCGCCTGACCTACACCGAGGCCGTCGCGGTCCTGGAGAAGGCGAAGTCGTCGTTCGAGTACCCGGTGTCCTGGGGGATGGACCTGCAGTCCGAGCACGAGCGCTACCTCACCGAGGTCCACTGCCGGCGCCCGGTCGTGGTGACGGACTACCCGAAGGACATCAAGGCCTTCTACATGCGCCTGAACGACGACGGCCGCACCGTGGCCGCGATGGACGTGCTGGCGCCCGGCATCGGCGAGATCGTCGGCGGCAGCCAGCGCGAGGAGCGGCTCGACGTGCTCGACGCCCGCCTG
>JAURXS010000412.1 GCA_030654305.1 bacterium
CCCGGCTGGCGACGCCCGCCGGCGCGGCGCCCTACGCCGCGGCCGCCGTGCGCGCGCCGCTGAAGAGCACCGGCCGCAAGCTGGACCTGTTCGACTGCACGAGCTGCCACCTCTGCGTCACGGTCTGCCCGAACGACGCGATGATCCGCTTGGCCCGCCCCGCGGAGCACGAGGAGCGCCTGGCCAAGCGCTGGCAGTACCTCTGCCTGGCCGACCTGTGCAACGACTGCGGCAACTGCGAGACCTTTTGCCCCGACGACGGAGCGCCCCACCGGTCGAAGCCGCGCCTGCACCTGGCCGGGCGGGGAGCCGCGGCCGCCGATTCCGATTATCGTGTCGCACGCGCCGGCGGCGTCTGGACGGCGGACGGCGCGCGCGAGGCCGCGCTGGTCGCCGCCCTGCTGCGCGACCTGCCCCTGCCGGCCGCGGACCCGGAACCCGAGGAAGAGCCATGACCGCCAGCCGACCCCTGTTCACGCCGTTCCACCGCGCCGAGGAGACGATCCGGATCACGCCCGCGCTCGCCCGCGACGGCGGCCTGCTCACCTGGGCCCGCGACTTCCAGCTCGGCACCGCGGGGTACCGCGATCTGCTGGACCCGGGCGACCTGCACAACACCGAAGTCCCGTTCAACAGCCTGAACGTGGCGGTCATGCTGGCCGCCCGCGCCCAGCTGGCGCTCGAGGAGGGCCTGGTCCACCTGCACGTGGGCGGGGAGGTGCGCCCCCACACGCAGGAGTTCATCGACCTGGCGGCCCGCCTCTACGCCGCCTGCGGGATCTGCGTCCACCTGCGACCGGAAGGCTGCCGCACCACGCCGATCTGGCTGTCGTCCTTCGGGGTGAATTACGAGGAGTTGGACGGGGGCGAGAACTTCACCGCCTCGCACAGCCAGAGCTACAAGGGCGGCTGGAAGCCCATGGACGAGTCGGGCATGCAGCTGCTGGAGATGGCGGGCCGCATCGCCGACCGCGTGCGCCTGCTGGCCGAACGGGCGGCCGAGGAGGGTCTCGAGATCCCGCTCGCGGCCGCGGACGACCCGCTGATCGTGCGCGACTTCGACCCCGTCGCCGCCTACGCGGACTCGCTGCGGGCCATCGTGCCCGCGGACATGCTGGACGGGATCGCGGCGGCCGCCGCGCGCGGCTTCCGCACGGCGATCTGCACCGAGGGCGGCAGCATGGGCGCCGCCGCGCGCCGCGTCTTCGCCGAACTGGGCGTGGGCGTCGACGGGGACGGGCCCGTCTTCTTCACCCACGAGGCTGAGTCGAGCGACTACCACGGCATCGGGATCCTGGACGGCGTGAACCACGGCGTCGATCCCGGCAAGTGGCAGGTCTATAAGCACGTCGGCGCGCAGGACCTGCTGCGGGAGCGGCGCGCCGACCTGGTGTTCATCTGGGATCCCGACGGCGACCGTTTCAACATGGTCACCGCGGCTCCCGCCGCGCTGGCCGACAAGGCCCGCGCGGCCGGGCTCGAAGTCGACCCGCTCGACGACGCGCGCGTGCTGGTCTTCTTCAAGCCCAACCAGATCTACTTCATGCTCGCCGCGGCGCGCCTCGAGGCGCTGCACGCCGCCGGCACCCTCGGCGACGACGACTGGATCGTGGCGACCAGCTGGCCGACCAGCCGCAGCATCGGCGAGCTGGCCGGGGCCTTCGACCGCCTGCACGGCACCCGCCTGCACACCTTCCGCGTGCCGGTCGGCTTCAAGCACTTCGGGAGCCTGGTCGCGGACCTGGAGGACCAGGTGCTCGGGTCCGATCCCGACGACCCCGGCCTGACCACCCGCGCCGTGGACGCGACCGGGACCGAGTCGGTGTTCGGCCCGCGCCCCCGCCTGCTGATCATGGCCGAGGAGAGCGGCGGCGCCGCGCTGGGACCCGACGACTGGATGCTGTCGCGCGACGAGGAGCGCGCGACCCTGGCGATCAAGGAGAAGGACGGCCTGCAGATCGGGCTCGTCGCGCTGGGCCTCGGGGCGCGCCTGTTCGCCGAGGGGAGCAGCTTCGCCGCCTTCTACCTGGACCGCCTCGACGCCTACGGCATCGTGCACCGCTTCTACGAGCGGCGCGACATCACCCTGTTCGACGAGTCGCTGCGCGGCGCGGCCCGCGAGCAGGCCCGCGCCGAGGGCAACCGGCGCAAGGCGGCCGTCGTGGCCTTCTTCGCCGCGCTGGAGGGGCTCGCGCCGGCGGCGGTGGCCGCCGCTCTGCGCGACCGCCTGCCGGCGGGCTGCGGCCTGCCGCCGGTCGCGCGCTGTTTCCGCGCCGGCGACGGCACGCTGATCGAGTTCGAGGGCTGCTGGTTCGAGCTGCGGGCCAGCGGCACCGACGCCGTGCTGCGCTACTATTTCGAGGGCGGCGACGCGGCGCGCGTCGGCGAGCTGAACGCGGCCCTGATCGGCCTGGACCTGGACTGAAGGGGGTTGCCGTGGGCGGGAAGGGCTACGAAACGTTGACGGTCTACAGCGCCACCTGGTGTCCCGACTGCCGCGTCGCCAAGCGGTTCCTGGACGAGCACGGCGTGGTCTACGACACGGTGGAGATCGACCACGACGAGGACGCCGCCCGCCTGCTGGAGGCGAAGACCGGCAAGCGGGGGATCCCGTACTTCGTCCTGGACGGGGAACGCTGGGTTCGCGCCTACGTCCCGCGCCAGGGGTTCGACCGCGAGGGCATGGCCGCCCTGCTCGGGCTGTAGCCGCGCGCGGGGGGTGGCAGTCCCGCGCGGCCCGTGCTAGCATGCCGGCGCCGGGCGATCGCCCGCCCGGCCCACGCGACTCACCGCCGGCAAGAGGAGGATCCATGCGCGGCACGAAGAACGTCCTCGTGGTGGGGACCGGGACCATCGGCGAGCCCCTGATCGGGTTGCTGAGCCACTTCAAGGATCAGCTGGGCATCGACGACGTGCTCTTCCACAAGAACACGCCGCTGGTCACCGACCGCAGCAAGGTCAAGGACCTGATCCGGCGCGGTGCGCGCATCGTCTCCAACCAGGAACACGTCGCGGGCTTCAAGGACATCGGCATCCAGGTCGACACGACGCTCGAGGATGCGCTGGAAGCCGCTCGGGTCGTCATCGACTGCACGCCGATGGGCAACGACATGAAGGAGAAGTGGTACCGCTCCTACGAGGGCTCGACCGAGCTGTTCGTCGCCCAAGGCAGCGAGTTCGGCTTCGGCAAGCAGTACGCGCGCGGGATCAACGACGAGGTGCTCGACCACGCGACGGACAAGTACCTGCAGGTGGTCAGCTGCAACACCCACAACCTGTCGCTGATCATCAAGATGCTCGGGCTCGGCGACGAGGGCCCCGACAACCTGGTGCAGGGGCGGTTCGTCTGCATCCGCCGCGCCAACGACATCAGCCAGGACGGCAAGTTCGTGCCGAGCCCCGAGATCGGCTCGCACGGCGACGCCGCCTTCGGCACCCACCACGCCCGCGACGCCTGGCACCTGTTCAACACCATGGGCTACGACCTGAAGCTGTTCTCCTCGGCCCTCAAGCTCAACACCAACCTGATGCACACCCTGCAGTTCCACCTGACGGTGCGCAAGCCCGTGACCCACGCCGAACTGATGCAGCGGTGCGAGGCCAACGACCGCGTGGCGATGACCCACAAGAAGACGGCCAACTCGATCTTCTCGTTCGGGCGCGACCACGGCTTCTACGGCCGCATCCTCAACCAGACCGTGATCCCCTACAACGGGATCCACGTCTCGCAGGACGGCCGCGAGATCACCGGCTTCTGCTTCACCCCCCAGGACGGCAACAGCCTGCTGAGCTCGGTCGCCGCCACCGTCTGGGCGCTGTACCCGGACACCTACGACAAGATCATCCAGTGCCTGCGGCCCTACTTCTTCGACGAGGTGTAGCCGCCGGCTTCACGGCGGCCCCCAAGAACACGGCGCCCGGTCGCGAGACCGGGCGCCGTCGTCCGCGGTGCGGCCAGCGACCTAGTCGGCGGGCGCCGGCGCGAGGCGCGCCATCAGGTCGCGGTAGGTCTGCTGGGCCGGCAGCTTGGCGTCGGCGCGGGCCAGCAGGGGCTGCACCTTCTTCAGGGCCTGGTCGGCGAGGCCGGATTCGCCCAGTTCCAGGGCGGCCTGCGCCAGCAGCAGCAGCGGCCGGATGCGCGCCGGGTTGGTCTCGAGGATCCGCTTCGCGTTCTCCATGGCCGGTCCCGGCCGCCCGGCGGCGAGGTAGCTCTCGCCCTGCCGCCACAGGGACCACCAGCGCTCGTGCGCGGGGCGGGCGCGGCTGGAGTCGAGCATCAGCTGCCACTCGTCGATCGCCTTCTCGTGGTCGCCGGCCTGGGTCGCCAGCATGGCCCGCGACTGGTGCTCCGTGCTGTCGATCTGGTCGCGGTAGGCCTTGAAGGCGAAGTCGTCGCTGCGGCGGGCCTCGGCGAAGAAGCCGGCGGCGACGGCTTCCGCCTCGGCGCGGCGGCCCTCCATGGCCAGCTGGATCGCCCGGTAGAATCCGGCCAGGAAGGCGTCCGGGTACTTCGACTGGTAGGCGGCCATGGCGCGCAGCGCCTCGTCGTAGAGCTCGTGCGTGTAGTACATGCGGATGAGCATCTCGTCGAGCTCGCGCTCCTGCGGCAGGCCGGCCAGCGCGGCGCGGATGCTCTCGAGGATCTCTTCGCCCCGGGCGATCATGCCCTGCTCGAGGTAGAGTTCTCCCAGATTGATCTGCGAGTAGTAGAAGTCCTCCTGGACGTCGAGGGCGGTCTTGAACTCGCGCTCGGCCTCCGCGTAGTCGCCCTTCCAGCTCAGCACTTCCCCCAGCGAGTCGTGGGGGTTGGCCAGGCCGGGCGCCAGGAAGGCGTACTTGCGCAGGTGGGTGACGGCCTGCTTGTAGTCGCCGCGTGCCGCAGCGAGGTAGCCGAGCATGTTGTAGGCCGGGGCGTGGTTGGGCTCGATGGCCAGGATCTGCTCGTAGACGCGCTGGCACTCGTCCTGGCTGCCCGACTGGTAGAGGATGGCCGCCTTGACCGACAGGGCCATGAGGTCCGTGGGCTGCTCGGCGAGCACGTAGTCGAGCAGGGAATCGCGCGCCTGGTCCCCGGGCTTCTTGTAGCCGAGCAGCAGCAGCGCGAGCTTCGCGCGCTCCAGCGCGTTGGGCAGGCGGGCGGCGAGGCTGTCGGCGGCGGCGGCCTCGCGCAGGCTGCCGTCCTTGTCGCCGAAGCGCAGCGCGATCTGCGACAGCAGGGCGTGGGCCGCCGCGAACCCCGGGTCCAGGGCCACCGCGCGCCGCAGCGAGGAATCCGCCTTCGCGAACTGGAACGCGTTCAACTGGGAGTAGCCCTGGTCGAACAGCTCGTAGGCCTCCGCCGAGCGCGTGGTGTACTGGCGCTCCGGTCCGCCCAGGAACAGCAGGGCGAGGGCGACGAGCGCCAGGGCGGCCAGGCCCATCAGAACCGGTTTCTTCATGACTCGTACTCCGCTCGGGTGAGGGGGGCCGGCCCCCGCTGTGCGTACGCAGCGTCGTCCGCCGGGTTGCCCGCGGCGGCGTGAAGGGCCTTCAGGACCAGCAGGGTCACGTCGTCGTCCGCCTGGTCGCGCCCGCTGAAGGCGCGCAATTCGGCGTTCATGACCGCCAGCAGGTCGTCGGCGCCGAGGCCGTGGTGTTCGGACAGCAGGCGCTCCACGCGCGCGGTGCCGAACTCCTCGTCGGCGTGGTCGACGGTCTCGGTCAGGCCGTCGGTGTACAGGAAGAGCATGTCGCCGGGATTGAAGTCGAGGGTCTCCTCCTCGTAGGAACCGAAATCGAAGGCGCCCAGGGGCAGGCCGCCCTTCTCCAGCTGGATCAGGGACCCGTCGGCCCGGCGCAGGATCGGCGCGTTGTGGCCGCCCGAGCTGTAGCGCACCTGCCGGCGCACGGGGTCCACGAAGGCCAGGAACAGCGTGGCGAAGTGGGTCGGGTCGGTGCTCGCGTACAGGTAGAGGTTGACCCGTCCGAGGATCTCGCCTGGGGAATCGCTGATGGCGCAGTGGGCGCGCAGCGAGGCCTGGAGGCTCGAGGCCAGCAGGCTGGCGGGGATGCCCTTGCCGCTGACGTCGCTGATGATGACCACGAGCTGGCCGTCGTCCCGCTCGATCAGGTCGTAGTAGTCGCCGCTGACCTCGGCGCTGTTGAGGTTGCAGGCGGCCAGGTCCAGACCGTCGACCGCGGGCAGGCGTTCGGGCAGCAGCCGGCTCTGGATCGAGCGCGCCAGGGTCAGCTGCTCCTCCAGCTTCTGCTTCTTCAGCTCCTCCTCGTAGAGGCGGCTGTTCTCGATCTGCAGCGCCATCTGCCCGGCCACCAGCGTGAGCAGCTCGAGGTCCTGCAGCTGGTAGTCGTCGCCGCCGTGCTTGGGCGGCAGGGCGAAGAGGCCGACCAGGCGGCCGCGCACCAGCATCGGCACCAGCAGCGCGATCCCCAGCCGCGCCAGCTCGTCGCGCTCCTGCAGGCGCAGCAGCAGCTCGGCCTGCTCGCGCGTGGCGGCCGTGCGGACGTCCAGGCGGGTCTGGCTGCGCTCGATCCAGTAGGGCTCGTTGAACTGCGCGAGGCGCAGGGACGTGGCCGCGAGCGCGAGCTCGCCGGGGCACGATTCGCAGCCGTCCGTCCCGTCGTGGGGCCCGGCGGCGGCGGGGTGCCCCACGACCCCGGCCAGCTGCCAGGATTCGCCGGCGGGGTCGGGCCGGTAGACCGCGAGCCGCGGCAGGTCGACCAGCTGGCACAGCCGGCCGCCGATGCGCGTGATCAGGGCGTCCTGCTGGATGATCTGGGGGATCTCCAGGCCGAACTCCTGCAGGGCGCCCGCCAGGTTGCCGCGGCTGCGGAAGAAGCGCCGGTCCAGCTGCCCCTGCAGGTGGGCGCGGGCGGGCCACAGCGAGGCCGCCGCGGCCAGCGTCGCGGCGACGGTGGCGATCTGGCTCGCCTGGCCGCTCAGGCGCAGCAGCAGGGCGCCGAGCCCCAGCACGAACCCCAGGTAGAGCAGGAACAGGCCGCCGGTCAGCAGGGAGTAGACGAGGCTGCGCTTCAGCAGCACCTCGATCTGCATCACGCGGTAGCGGGCGATGCAGTAGCTGAACGACAGCGGCACCGCGATCATCGGCACTGTGCCGATGAAGGCGAGCGTGTCGCCGACGCGGTCGCCGGGCAGCACGGTGAAGATCAGGAAGGGCAGGATGCCGGCCAGCGTGCCGACGGTCAGGATGCGGATGCGCCGGCGCTGCAGGGGGTCGCGGAACTGGTAGTAGCTGTGCAGCAGGGCGACGGCGCCGGCCGAGAAGAACGTGCCCAGCACCAGCCAGCGCGTGTTGTAGATGCGGGGCGCGTGGGAGCCGAAGAACTGGTCCATGGTGAACTGCAGGTAGAAGACCAGGGGCAGCACGTAGAGCAGGGGCTCCAGCCAGGGCCGTCGCGTGACCACGATCTTCTTGTCCGGGAACACCAGGAAGAAGTGCAGGAACAGCGCCGGGAGCAGGAAGCGCGCCAGCGCGCCGGCGTTGCGGGAGATGATGTCGCCCCAGAAGTAGCTCGAGCGGTTCAGGTCGGTCATGAAGAACACCGCGAACAGCAGGCACATCCGGAAGAACAGCCGCGCGGCCTGGGACTCCCGCCCGCGCAGGTAGATCATCAGGCCGATCACCCAGTAGGCCAGGGAGAGGAAGCCGTAGTACGGGTAGAAGCGATCGGCGGTGCGGAAGGCGCCGAGCTGGACCGGGATGCGCAGGGATTCCCCGCCGCGCATGATGAAGTAGGGCACGACCGAGCCCACCTTCTGGCGGCTCAGCAGCTGGGCGGCTTCCTGGGGCGAATGGACGAAGGTGGAGCCGATGCCGAGGATCTCGTCGCCCGGCTGCAGCAGGTTGACCCCGCCGTCGTCGCGGGGCGGCACCTCCAGCACGGTGACCGTCGAGCGGCCCAGCAGCCAGACCGTGCCGTCGTTGGGGCGGATCTTCCCGGCGTCCAGGGCGGAGAACAGGCAGAGGCCGAACGTGGCGAGCGCCCCGAGCAGGTGGGCCCAGTGGCCGACGACGCCGGTGCGGGGCGTCGCGGGAAACTGGAAGCTGGACTCTTCCGTCGCCATCGTTATCCTGGTCCTTCGGCGGGGTGACGCCTCGTCGACGTGCACAATATCATAGAGAACGGCGGGTGGCTGCAATTGTTGCGGAGGCGGCCGTGGACGGCGACCTGGTGACGGGACCCCTGCCCTGGACCTGCGAGCGGGGGGAGGGCCGCCTGGCCGTCCGCCTGGAGCTGCTGGACAGGGGCCGCGACCTGCTGCTCCTGATCGGCGGCGGGGCCGTCCACGTCGGCGCCGTCGCCGTCGCTTCGACGGCCGGCGGCACTGCCGGCGAGCCCTGCGACGAGCTGGCGGTCGTGCCCGGGCACAAGGAGGGCCCGCTCGCGCGGGAGGGCGCCCGGCGGCTGGCCGCCGCCTCGGGCCGCACCTGCGTCGCGGTCGCCGGCATCCACCAGGACCGCGCGACGGCGGCCGAGATCGCCGCGATCGTGGGGCACGCCCGCGACGCGCTGCAAACCCTGGCCGACGCCCTCGCGCGCCGGCGGCTAGAGGAAGGACGGCCATGACCCGCGACCTGCCGGCGATCGAAACCACGCTGCTGGGCTGGACGGACGAGATCGGCGCCATCGCCGCCGGCCTGTTCCGCCGCACGGGGGAGCTGCGCTTCAAGCACGGTCAGGAGGCGATCACCGAGGCCGACCACCGCATCGAACGGCTGCTGGTCGAGCGGATCCGCGCGGCGTTCCCGGGCGACGCCGTCCACGGCGAGGAGTTCGGCGATTCGGGGGGCGGCGTCGCGGCCGCCGGCGGCCGCACCTGGTACCTCGACCCGATCGACGGGACGCTGAACTTCTCGCTCGGCCTGCCGGACTTCTGCACGTCGGTGGCCCTGATGGAGGGCGACGAGATCCTGGCCGCGCTGGTCTACCAGCCGCTGCACGGCGAGCGCTTCACCGCCGTGCGCGGCGGCGGCGCGCGGCTCAACGGCAAGCCCATCCGGGTGAGCGACCGCGCCCCGCTGGGCGCCGCGATCCTCAGCCTGCAACTGCAGAAGCGCGGGCGCTTCGTGCAGAGCGCGCCGCTGCTGCAGCAGGTCCTGCTCGGATCGATGAAGGTCCGCCGCTTGGGCACCATCGCCCTGGAGATGGCCTACCTGGCCGACGGCCGCTACGACGGCCTGCTGGCGGGCCGCGGCCAGCCGCAGGAGCTCTACGACGTGGCGGCGGGCATCCTGCTGGTGGAGGAGGCCGGGGGCGTGGTCACCGACCACCGCGGCCGGCCCTACGTGCCGGGTTCGACCGACCTGATCGGCAGCAACGGCGCGATCCACGACGAGCTGATCGCGCTCATCCGGACGCACGACACCACCGAGAGCTGAGCGCGGTCGGGAACCGGCCGGCTACAGGTACTGCAGGGCCAGCGCGCCGCTGCCGAGCATCCCGTAACTGAGCCAGGAGGGGTCGTCCGCGCCGCTGCGGTCGCGGCAGGCGAGCGACGCCGTGCGCAGCGCGCTCGCCACGGTCGCGCCGCCGGCCAGGGCGCGGTAGAAGTCGCCGGCGAAGGCGCGGGCCCGGGGCTGCGACACCGCCAGGTGCGGTCCCACCACGGCCGACGCGCCCGACATCAGGAACCGCGGGCCGAAGGCGGTCAGGCCGAGGTAGCTGTTGGAGAAGACCAGCGGCGGCGTGGCGGCGTGACGCGCCAGATCCTCGGGCGCGACGGGGCCGTCCTCGAGCTGCCAGCGCGCCGGTTCCGTCGTCGCGCCGTTGCCGGCGCCTCCCGACCAAGGGTGCGACCGGCCCTGCTCGGCCCGCTCGGAGATCCGGTCCAGCAGGGCGGTCACCGGGTCGACGCCGACCGGCTCCAGCTCCCGCTCCTCCTCCGCCGACAGCATGAGATCGCGGGCCAGCGCTTCCCAGCCGGACAGCTGCACGGTCGCCGCCTGCACCTGCGGCGCGGACGTCGCGCCGCTGAAGTGGAAGCCCTGATAGCGGCGGCCGGAACGGGCCAGGCGACCCGGGGTCATCGCGCCCGCCGGCGATTCGAGCCAGGCCAGGCGCTGGCCGTCGCCGAGCTGGGCCAGGGCTTCGTCGAGCATGGCGCGCTCGAGCCGGGCCTGCATCGTGCCCTCGCCGCGGCCGTGGCCGTCGAGGAACAGGACCCCGGGATCGGCGCAGTCCTGCGGCCGGAAACGCCGCACGACCTCGCCCAGCCGCGACGGCCCCTGCGTCTGCTCCGCCTGGACCTGGTCCTCCCAGCGGCGCGACCAGGCGCCGCGCCGGGCGGACTTGACGGAGCTGCGCCGGTCGGCGCAGACGGGCGCCAGTTCCAGGACGAAGCGGATGCCGTTGTGCAGGCAGGACCAGGGCAGCACGAGATCGTCGGTCGCCACGACCAGGTGGTAGCCGATCGGGCTCTCGGCGACCGCGCCGGCCAGCGCGGGGGAGGCGGCGCCCACGTCGGCGCGATCGGGTGCGAAGGCCGCCGGATTGCCGGTCTGCGCGGCCCGGAACAGCAGCTGCCCCAACTCCGTGACCGCGGCGTGGACCGCGGGGCTGCCGAGCCCCTCGGTCTGCTGGAGGCGCACCAGCCGGTCCCTCTGGACGTGCGCGCGGTCGAGCAGCCCCCGCCTGGTGGCTGCATCCTGGCCGCGGGTCAGATCGATATCCAGCCACTGCACGGCAGACTCCTCCGCTTGATCCCGGAATCAGGCCCTGTCCCGCCTAGATGCAAGGGACGGACCGGGGGGCGGGGGTGTCGACAGACCCCTCGCTCCTGCTTCCGATATCGGCAGCCGCCGCCGATCATTGATCAAAGAAAAAGGCGCCTGGCGGCGCCTCATCCCGGTCTTGGGCGGTCCCGTGACCGCTTCCGACGCTTCAGCTGTCGATACCGACGGTGCGTGGTGCCCGAGGGGAGACTCGAACTCCCACGAGGAATCCCTCACTACGACCTGAACGTAGCGCGTCTACCAATTCCGCCACCCGGGCTCCACCGTCGTACGCAGGAGCGTTGGGCGAACCGCCCGGTGCTCCGCGAGCCGCAAATCTAGAAGACGCCCCCGGACCTGTCAACCCCGCAGACGACAAAATACGGCGGGAAAATGCGGATTGTGCCGATCGGGCGCAGATGTTAGCTTCACGTCCCCGGCGCCCGCGATCCCATCCGGTCAGGAGTGACGATGCCCGCGACCCGCGCCGAAGGCGGCGTGAAGATCATCGCCAAGAACCGCAAAGCCTTCCACGAGTTCGAGATCCTCGATAGGTGGGAGGCCGGGATCGTGTTGCAGGGCACCGAGGTCAAATCCCTGCGCGCCGGCAAGTGCAACCTCGGGGACGCCTATGCCGAGATCCGCGACGGCGAGGCCTGGCTCGTGAAGGTCCACATCGGCCCCTACGACCAGGGCAACCGCGCGAACCACGACCCCTTCCGTCGCCGCAAGCTGTTGCTGACCAGGCGCGAGATCCGCAAATTGCGGCCGCGACTGGAGGAGAAGGGGCTGACGCTGGTGCCGCTGAGCATGTACTTCAAGCACGGCCTGGTGAAGGTCGAATTCGGGCTCGGCCGGGGCAAGAAGCTGCACGACAAGCGCCACGCCACCGCCAAACGCGACTCCGACCTGCGCATCCGGCGCGAGATGGGACGGCACTGAGCCGTGAACGCCGACCGGACATGCCCGTATCCGCCGAGGACGGCGTGGCTCGCCCTGGCCCTGATGACGGCGGCGGCCCTCGTCGTCGCGCCCGGCGCGCGCGGCGGTCCCTTCCCCGCGGCCGATCCCGATGGTCCGGTCCTGCGCGTCCAGGTCGTCTACCCCGGCGACCGCGCCCCGGCCTCGATCGAGGCGCGCCGGCTCGCCTCGGGCATGGGGGAGCCGTTCGTCAGCTCGGCCGACGCGGCGCTGATCTTCCGCGCCGCGCGCTTCTGGGATCCGGATCGCCTTCAACTGACGATGCGCGCCGGCGGTCGCAGCGCCGTGGTGACGGTGAACAGCCGCCACGTCCAGCGCGCCGGCGGGAACATCCTGCTCGCGCTGGCGCCTGTCCACGTCGACGGCGACGTGTGGCTCCCGTTGGAGTTCCTGACCGCCGTGCTCGCGCCGGCGGCGGGCGATGACGTGGACTGGGACCCCGTGCTGCAGACGCTGACGGTGGGCGGCCGGCGGGCCGATTTGCTGACGCTGACCCTCGCGTCGTCGACCGACGCCACGACCCTCACCCTCGGCTGCGCCAAGGCCGTGGCCTGGCGTCTCGAGCGGACCGCGCCGGACACGCTGGCCCTGACGCTGGACGACGCGAGCGCGGCGCCGACGTTGCTGGGCGCGATGGCCACCGAAGGCCTGGTCGCCGGCGGTCTGCTCGCGCAGCAGCCCGGCGGCGTGCGCATCGTGGTGGCGCTGGCCGCGAGCGCCGGCGGCTGGAACGTCGAGACTGCCGACGACGGGCGCGAGATCCGTCTCGCCCTTCAGGCGCGCGAGGGCGGCGCCCCGGAGGAGCCCGCGCCGGCGATCGTGGCGCCCGGCGCCGCCGCTTCCGCGCCGTCGCGCGACGTGCGCGTCGTGGTGGTGGACCCGGGCCACGGCGGCTCGGACCGGGGCGCGGTCGGCGACAGCGGCACCCCGGAGAAGGACCTCATGCTGGATCTGGCCCAGGACGTCCGCCAGCAGCTGCGCCGCCTGGACTTCGACGTGGTGCTGACCCGCGACGACGACCGCGACCTGGAGCCGGAGCAGCGCGCCGAGACCGCGAACCGGTCCGACGGCGACGTCTTCATCTCCCTGCATGCCGACAGCTGGTTCGGCGCGGAGGCGTCGGGGGTCACGACCTTCGCCGTCGCGGCCGACGACACGCCGCTGCCGGATCTGGCGGACGGCTTCACGCCCTGGCACCTCGCGCAGCGACGGCACGCCGTCGCCAGCGGCGAGCTGGCGGCGCTGGTGCAGCCGCGTCTGGTCGCCGCGTCGGGATCGCCCGATCGCGGGATCGTGCGGCTCGACGCCCGCATCCTGCAGGGGATCGACATGCCCGCGGTCATGATCGAGGTCGGCTTCCTGACCGACCCCGGCCAGGAACGCCAGCTGCTCGACGGCGGGCGGCGCCGCGAGCTGGCCGCCGCGATCGCCGCGGCCGTGGACGCGTTCCGCGGCAATGAGGTCCGCGAGGCGCCCCGACCGGCGTCGCGGTGGGGGGAGCCGTGGTGAACCCGCGCGCACGCCGACGCCTGCCGCTCGAGGGGGGCCGCCGCCTGTGGTGGGGGCTGGCCCTGCTGGTCTTCGTGGCGGCGATGGCGGGGGGAGTCTCGGCCCTCTGGCTGAGCCGCAGCCCTGGGCACAGCCCGGTGGCGGCGCCGCCGGAGTCGGCCCCCGAGTCGCTCGTCGCCGGCTCGCGCGGCGTCGTGCTCTACTTCCCGGACGACGACGGGATCGGCATGGTCACCGAGGAGTTGCTGCTGCCCAGCCGCGACCGCTTGGACGAGGACGTGCTGTCGGTGATGTCGGCGCTGCAGCGGGGGCCCCGCGCCGCGCGCACCGCCGCGGCCTTGCCCGCGGGCTCCCGGCCGCTGGGCGTGTTCCTGGACCGCGCCTCCGGCCACGTGGTCGTGGACTGGAGCCGCGAGCTCATCACCGGCCAGCCGGGAGGCAGCGCCGCCGAACTGGCGACGCTGACGTCGATCCTGCGCACGCTGTCCTGGAACTTCCCCGAGCTCGCGACCTGCACGTTGCTGGTCGAGGGCGCCCCGGTCTCGACCCTGGCCGGCCACCTCGACGCCGATCGCCCCTTCATCCTGAAGCGCTGGCGCTGACCCGAAAGGACGACGTGGGACCCATCGGCGTCTTCGATTCCGGCATGGGTGGGCTGACCGTGCTGCGGGAGCTGCGCCGGCGCCTGCCGGCCGAGGACTTCCTCTACTTCGGCGACACGGCCCGCGTGCCCTACGGCACCAAGGGCGAGCGCACGGTGCGCGCCTTCGCGCGGCAGGACGCGTCGTTCCTGGTCAGCCACGGGGCCAAGCTCGTGGTCGTGGCCTGCAACACCGCCTCGGCGTTCGCCATCGACGACCTGCAGCGCACGCTGCCGGTGCCGGTGCTCGGGGTCATCGATCCCGGCGTGGCGACGGCGCTGGCGCGCACGCGCGGCGGCCGCATCGGCGTGATCGCCACGCGCGGCACCGTGGAGAGCGGCCGCTACCAGCAGCAGCTCTCGGCGCAGGTCGGGCCGGAGCGGGTGCTCGCCCGCGCCTGCCCGCTGTTCGTGCCCCTGGCCGAGGAGGGGATGGTCGACCACCCGATCACGCGACTGGTGGCCTGGGAGTACCTCGCCCCGCTGCGCGACGCGGAGGTCGACACGCTGATCCTCGGCTGCACTCACTACCCGTTGCTGAAGCGGATCATCTCCGAGTTCATGGGCCCGCAGACCGTGCTGGTGGACTCGGCCGAGGCGCTGGCCGAGGCGGCGTCGCGGACGCTGGTCGAAGCCGGTCTGCAGCGGGACGCCGGCGGCCCGCCCGGCCGGATGGAATTCTACCTCAGCGACATCCCCTGGATGTTCCAGGAGACGGGCGCCCGTTTCCTCGGGCACCCCATCGACTCGGTCCAGACGGTGAACGTGAACGAAGCCGACTGGGACGGGCACCTCGATCTCGCCGGAAAGGACGCCCCGTGACCGCACGCGCCAACGACCGCAAGCCGATCCAGCTGCGCCCCGTCCAGATGACCCGCGACTACCTGCCGCACGCGGAAGGGTCGGTGCTGATCGAGATGGGCAACACGCGGGTGATCTGCACCGCGTCGCTCAGCCACGGCGTGCCGGGCTGGCTGCGGGGGACGGGACAGGGCTGGGTCACCGCCGAGTACGGCATGCTGCCGCGCGCCACCTCGGAGCGCACCCGCCGCGAGGCCACCAACGCCTCGGGGCAGGGCGGCCGCACCATGGAGATCCAGCGCCTGATCGGACGCAGCCTGCGCTCGGTCACCGACCTGAAGGCCATGGGCGAGATCACCGTCACGATCGACTGCGACGTCATCCAGGCCGACGGCGGCACGCGCTGCGCGTCGATCAACGGCGCCTCGGTGGCCCTCTACGACGCGATGAAGCGCCTGAACCTGCGCCGCCACCCGATGAGCGGCCTGGTCGGCGCCGTCAGCCTGGGCCTGCTCGACGGCGAGGTCCTGGTCGACCTGGATTACGCGGAGGATTCCCGCGCCTCGACCGACATGAACATCGTCATGGCCGAGGGCGGCGGGCTCATCGAGGTGCAGGGGACGGCCGAGGGGCGCCCCTTCGTGCGCGCGGACCTCGACCGCATGCTGGACCTGGCCGCCGGCGGCATCGCGCGGCTGATCGAGCTGCAGCGCAAGGTCCTGGAGGCCTGAGGCGATGAACGTCGAACGGCGCGTCCTGGTGCTCGCGAGCCGCAACCCCGACAAGGTGCGCGAGATGCGCGAGCTTTGCGCGGACGGCCCCTGGGAGGTCCGTTCGGCGACCGACTACCCGGGCCTGCCGGAGGTCGTCGAGGACGGCACGACGATCCTGGGCAACGCCACGCGCAAGGCCCTGGTCGCGGCCGCGTTCACCGGCGAAATCGCCGTGGCCGACGACACGAGCCTGCGCGTCCGCGCCCTGAACGACCTGCCGGACGTGTTCGCCGCGCGCTTCGCCGGCCCCGGGGCGACCTACGCGGACAACTGCCGGCTGCTGGCCTCGCTGATGGGCGCGGTGCCCGACGGGTGCCGGCACGCCGCGTTCCAGACCGCGGCCGTCTGGGTGGACCCCCGTCCCGGCGCCGTGGACCCCGCGGGGGCGCAGGCCGCGGCGGCCGTGCGCTGGGTGCACGACCCGTTCCGCCTCGCGGTCCACCTCGCGGATCCCGGCGATGCCGACGCCTACTGGGACAGCCTGTCCGACCACCGCGCGGTGTGGGCGTCCTACCGCGCCGTGATGGGCGCCCCGGGCGTGGCGCCGGGCGCCGACCAGCCGCGGCTGGCGTCCGTGTTCGCGGGCCTCTGCGACGACGCGCGGCGCGAGGCCGGCGGCCCGGCCGCGCCGGGAGCGCTGCGCCTGCCCGATGTGCGGATCTGGACGGCGACCGGGCCCGACGACGCGGCGGTCCCGACCCGCATCAGCCCCGACGGCCTGCCGGCGGACGCCCCCGGCCGCGCCGCGTGCGCGCCGGTCTGGCTGGAACTGTCGTCGCACGGCCGCCTGCACGGGACGATCGCGGCCTCGCCCGCCGGCCGGGCCGGGTTCGGGTACGATCCGGTGTTCCGGCCCGACGGTCTGGACCGGACCCTCGCGGAGATGGAGTCCGGGGAGAAGAACGCGATCAGCCACCGGGGCCGCGCGCTGCGGCGGCTGCTCGACGCCGCGCGGAAGGTCTACGGGCCGGCGGCGTGAACCGGGATTGACACCCCGGTGCGGCGCCCGCGGCGCGCCGCCGACCGCAACCCCCTGCCCGGGGTGCGGATGGAACCGGCGGCGTCGCGGGCAGGACAGGGAGCGGGGCTTGCAGCGCGTCCGGTCGGAAGTGCCGGCCGGGGAGGCGGAACCGGACGCGAATGCGGGGTGGAATGGACGGGGCGTGGCGCAGCCCGGTAGCGCAACTGCTTAGGGAGCAGAGGGTCGCCGGTTCGAATCCGGCCGCCCCGACCACCGAACTCCGGTGCCTGTCTTGACACTCCAGGACGCTTGGACCATTATGTCCGTCCGTGCCTCGACGAGAGCGCGGGCGCACGACACTGGCGCCTGTAGCTCAGTTGGATAGAGCACCGGACTTCTAATCCGGCGGTCGCAGGTTCGAGTCCTGCCAGGCGCGCCAGCGTTGCGGATCTCGGGTGGTGGATGTAGCTCAATTGGCGGAGCCCCTGGTTGTGGTCCAGGTGGTCGTGGGTTCGAATCCCATCATCCACCCCACCCCCTTTCCCCATCGCGGCGCGAGGTCCGCCGACCCGCAGCAGGCGGCCCCGGACGGGGCCGTTCGCGTCGGCGGGCGATCGGTCGCCCCGGTCTGCGAACGGGTTGAAGACTGCGGCCCTGGGGCCGCGCCGACAGGAGGGAACGCATGGCCAGTGTGAACAAGGCGATCATCGTCGGGAACCTCGGCCGGGATCCGGAGATCCGCTACACGCAGAACAACACCCCGGTCGCGACGTTCAGCATCGCGACGACCGACCAGTGGAGCGACCGCAACGGCGAGAAGCAGGAGCGCACCGAGTGGCACCGCATCGTCGCCTGGGGCCGCCTGGCCGAGATCTGCTCGCAGTACCTGCAGAAGGGCAAGCAGGTCTACGTCGAGGGCCGGCTGCAGACCCGCGAGTGGGAGGACAAGGACGGCAACAAGCGCTACACGACCGAGATCGTGGCGCAGACGATGCAGATGCTCGGCCGTCCCGGCGACGGCCCGGCCCGCGATCCCGACGCCGCGCCGCGCCCGCCG
>JAURXS010000413.1 GCA_030654305.1 bacterium
CCTCGACGCCGGCGCCGACGGGCTGAACGACATCACCGCCGGCCGCGGCGACCCCGGCCTGCTGCCGCTGGCGGCCGCCGCGGGCTGCGGCCTGGTGCTCATGCACATGAGGGGGACGCCGGCGACCATGCAGGCGGACCCGCGCTACGACGACGTGGTCGCCGAGGTGGCGGCCCACCTCGAGGAGCGCGTCGCGGCGGCGCTGGCCGCCGGCGTGTC
This sequence comes from bacterium, assembly GCA_030654305.1. NCBI lineage: Bacteria > bacterium. The sequence continues at coordinate 220 of JAURXS010000413.1, forward strand.
GCCGTCACGGCTGCTGGTCGACCCCGGTCTCGGCTTCGGCAAGGACCTCGGCCACAACCTGGCCCTACTGGCGCAGGTGCGCGAGGCGACGGGCGGGCGGCCCGCGCTGATCGGGGCCTCGCGCAAGTCGTTCATCGCCGGCGTTACCGGGGCTCCCGTGGAACAGCGGCTGCCGGGCAGCCTGGCCGCCGTCGCGATCGCCTTCGCGGCCGGCGCGGCCGCGGTGCGGGTCCACGACGTGGCCGAGACGGTGCAGATGCTGGAAGTCCTCGCGGCGGTCGCCGCCGCGGGAGATCGACGTTGAGCCGACGGCGGGCCGATGCTATGCTGCGGGCCGACGCCACGCCCGCAGGCCCGGACACCAGGAAGAACCGATGCTGAAGTTCCTGGCCGACTCCCTGATCATCGACATCCTCGACATCCTGATCGTGGCGTTCCTGCTCTACCGCCTGCTGCTGCTGGTGCGCGGCACGCGCGCCACGCAGATGTTCGTCGGCCTCGGGCTGCTCGCCGTGCTGTCCTGGATCGCCGAGCGCCTGGGCATGATCGTCGTGCGGCAGATCCTCTACTCGCTGCAGACGGTCTGGGTCGTGGCCTTCATCATCATCTTCCAGCCGGAGCTGCGCACGGCCCTGACCTACCTGGGGCGCCGCCGCGGGATCATGTTCTTCGCCGCGCCGGAGGAGATCCCCGCCCAACAGGAGATCGTCCGCGCCGTCGAGCGCCTGTCTCGCCGCGGCCTGGGCGCCCTGGTCGTGCTCGAGCGCGAGATCAGCCTCGGCCGCTGGGCCAAGACCGGCACGCTGCTCAACGCGGACATCTCCAGCGAGCTGATCGAGTCGATCTTCACCGTGCCCGGGCCGCTGCACGACGGGGCCGTGGTCATCAGCCAGGACAAGATCGTCGCCGCGTCCTGCATCCTGCCGAACACCGAGCGCTCCGAGCTGGGCTACGTGCTCGGCACCCGCCACCGCGCCGCCATCGGCCTGAGCGAGGTGTCCGACGCGGCGGTCATCGTCGTCTCCGAGGAGACGCGCGCCATCTCGCTGGCCCACGCCGGCGAGATCCGCCGCGGCCTGTCGGTCGAGGAACTGACCGCCGAACTCAACCGCATCGCCCTGAAGGGGCGCGAGCGCGTCGAGGCGGCGCCGGCCCAGGCCGGCTAGGCTCTCCTTCCCGCTCCTCCCGCCACAGCGTCGCCCCCCGGCCCGAGGCCAGCGCCACCTCCGACAGCGCCTGCGCCAGCGCCGCCAGGGCGTGCCGCCGGCCGGCGCGCGGGGTGCGCGGCCAGGATGCCGCGGCGCGCCAGACCGGCGTCCCGCACCGCCGCAGGCCTCCGGACGGACGCGACTCGCCGGTCGCAGGCGGCGGGACGTCGCGACATTCGAGCCACAGCGTCCACTCCCGGGGCCGTTCCGACACGCCCCAGTCGCACAGCTGCACGCCGGCCCGGCGCAGGCGTCGGCGCGTGCCCGCCAGCGCCAATTCCAGGCACCCCCGCACGTCTCTGGTCGTCATGAGCGTTCCCCCTTCTGTTCGCGTCGCGCGAGCGGGGTGGCCACCGGCGGGAGAGCTGAGGCGCCCTCTCTCCCGCCGGTTGAGGCCGTGCGGTTCCGCGAGTCCTCCCAGCCCCGCTCGACCGCCCCCGCCACCTATCAGCAAGGAAGCCGCCAGGGATCGGCGGTGAAGATGATCGGCGTAACATATTGAAAATAATAATTTTAGAATCATAGCCCTCGATGCGGGGCGTCGACCGCGGCCGACACCACGACCATCGAAATGGTCCCGATGGGTTACACCATATTTAACTTATTCAAATAAATGATGTTACAGATGTGTTACCGAAAAAGTCGTGCCCCGGAAAGGGGACAAGCAGGGAGTTCAGACTTGGGAGAGCAGCGCTTCGGCGTCGGGAACCCGGGATTCCGCGACCCCGCCGGTGGTGGGAACCGGCGTCGACAGGGCGAGCCGCCCGGCGATCAAGCAGCCGACCAGGCCCAGCCCGAGCAGTTCGCCGGGGAGGTAGGAGAAGAGACCGCCGTCGCGGCCCGAGCGCACCATCAGCGCCCCCTGCAGCCTGCCGGCGGCCTTCAGGGGCATCACGACGTCGGCCCCGCTCCAGCGCAGGAAGTTCTGCTCCCGCGGCGACAGTTCCGCGACCCGCAGTTCGTGCAGCGACAGGGGCGTGTCGTTGGCGGCGAGCAGCATCCCCAGCCGGCCGCCCGCCTCCGCGAGCGCGTCGAGATGACCGTCCAGCACGAGTCGGTCGCCGTCGCAGCGCAGCAGGTGGGCCTCCCTGCCCAGTCCGCCGCGTTGCAGCAGCCCGTTCAAGGCTTCGGTCCGTTCGTCGGACGGGGCGTCACTGCCGAGGATCTCGAGGAATCCCGCCACCGCCGCCAGCGAGGGCAAGTCCCGCCCCGTCACGACCGCGTCGCTGGGCGGGGCGCCGCCCGTCGCGATGTCCACCGCCGCTTCCTCGACGGTCGCGCACTCCCGCAGCGGTTGCCCGCCCAGGCGCCGCCGCAGGAACCAGGCGACCACGACGCTGGCGCCGACGACGGCCATCTGCGCGCCGCCCTCGGCCAGCCGTCGCCGCAGCAGGGCGATCTCGTCCGCGAGCTCCTCGCTGATCGAATGGAGGTCCGTCAGCTCCAGCACCAGTCCGTCCGCACACGCGCCCGCGCCGAGGAGTTCCCCGGCGGCGGCCGCGAAATGCCGGTGGTCGCCGCGCGCGACGGCGCCATCGAGGCGCAGGGCCGCGACACCGGCGCGGGGCGTCGGCAACGTCTGGAAGCGGACGGGCATGTCAGACCATTTCCTTCGCGAGCCAGCCGTCGAGCACCCGACGCAGGAACCGCCACTCGCTGCCGACCTTCTTGGCGGGGATCTTCCCTTCCTTGGCCAGCCGGCACACCGTCTTGACGTGCATCTTGAGGTACTCCGCGGCCTCGACCGAGGTCAGCACCTGGTTGGACGTCTCCTCCGCGCCGATGTAGATGGTGGCGGTGCCGTGATCACGGGTGTCGTTCATGTCGCTGCGCTCCTTATTCGGGACGGGTGCGGGCCGGGCCCGCATCGGTGTCGCGGGCTTGCTTGCAACTACCGTGCCGCCCGCCGTTACGCCTCTCCCTCACGGGAAACGGCGGGAAACGGCGGGAAACGGGGCCGCGGGGGCCGCAACGGGGAACGCGGGGGAAGAAGGGGGCGACGGGGGGATCGCCGGCACCGTGCAAAGTGCAACCGGGAAGGTCGCGGCCTGCGCACGATCGGACATCGCCGGACAGCGCCGGACAGCGCCGATTAGCGCCGGTCAGTGCCGGTCGCGGAGGAACTGCAGCAAAGCGTCGTTGAGCGTCGTCTCGCCGTGGGCGGCGAGGATCATGTGCCCGCCGGTCTTGAACAGGCGGAAGCGGGAGGCGCGGTGGCGCGTCCGCTTCTGGAGCAGGCGGAGCGAAGCCGGGTCGATGCGGGCGTCGTCCTCGCAGTGCGCCGCGTAGATCGGCAGGCGCAGCTTGCCGAGCTGGGACTTGGCGCGCTCCATCGACTCGAAGACCTCGAGGTTCCAGCCGATCCGCCGGCGCAGCGTCGGCAGGCGGTGCAGGCCCATCAGCATCAGCAGCCGCGTGCCCAGCGGCACGCGCGGCACCAGGGCCGGGGCGAACAGCGACAGCGAGGCCGGCTGCTCCTGCCGCGTGAGCAGGATCGCCAGCGCGCCGCCGAAGCTGAAGCCCACCACGTGGACCAGCCGGCTGTGGCGGGCCAGCACGCGGTAGCGCAGCTGCACCTCGTTGAGGCAGGCCTTCCACTTCACCACCGGCAGGGTCGTGGACTCGAGGCCGTGGCCGGGCAGCAGCATGTTGTAGACGGTGTAGCCCTGGCCGTGCAGGAACCTGGCCAGGCCGTCGAGGTCCTGGGGCGTCCCGGTCGAGCCGTGGACCAGCAGCACGCTCTCGTCGACCTCCGGCTGGATGCCGATGCGCGTGCGGTGCTCCTTCGGCACGCCCAGGCGCGTCTCCATCTCGCCCTGCAGGCGGGCGTGGGCGCGCAGGGCCATCGCGGCGGCGCGGGCCGGCCGCGGGGGCTGCTCCTCCAACTCGGGGTCGGGCTCGACGTTGTCCAGGGCGTGCTCCAACTCCCAGGCCGTCAGCGTCAGCTGCCCGAAGCGCTTGAGGTCCTGGTCGTTGGTCGGGATGTTCACGGACGCGCGTCCTCCTGCGGAGCGGCGGGTGCGGGCGGTTCCAGGTCGGCCAGCGAATCGACGATCAGGTCCGGCCAGTCCTGCTGGTCCAGACGGCCCAGGACGCCGCAGTCGGCATGCTTCCCGGACAGCACGAAGGCCGTCCCCATCCCCAGGCGCTTGGCGGTGACGAGGTCGGCGACGGGGTCGTCAGAGATAAATAACGCGTCGCGGGGCGCGCCGCCAATGATTTCCAGGGCCCGCCGGTAGATCCGGTCCTGCGGCTTGCCGATCACCACGGCCGGATGAGCCGCCGCCTGCTCCAGGGCCGCGACGTAGAACCCCGGCCCGAAGCGCCGGCGCCCGGCGGCGTCCAGGTAGAAGAGCCCGCGGTGCAGGGCGACCAGTTCGGCGCCCCCGTCGACCAAGGCGGGCAGGGCCGCGTCGAGGTCCCCGGTCGTGAGGGCCGGGTCGGCGCCCAGGACCACCGCGTCGCAGGGGCCCTCGCGCACGAGGTCGAAGCCGGCATCCCGCCACCAACCCTCCAGGTCGGCGACCCCCAGCCACAGCAGCCGGCGCTTGCCCCAGGAGGCGAGCAGCCGCGCGCCGAGGCCGAGCGCCGTCACCAGGCGCGGCTCCTCGACGGCGAATCCCGCCGCCTGCAGAGCGGCCGCCAGCGCGGCCGGCGCGTGGGTCGTGTTGTTGCTGACCAGACAGTGCGGCGTGCCGCGGGCGACGACCCCCTCGAACCAGGTCCGGGCGCCCGGCACGGGCTCGCAGCTCTTGTCGCGCACGAGCACGCCCTCGACGTCCAGCAGCAGGCTCGCGTAGAGGCGGGGGGCGGTCATGCGCGCAGCATCTCCTCGAACAGGGTGTCGAATCGCGGCGCCAGCCGTTCCCAGCAGAAGGCGTCCGCGTCCAGGGGCAGCGAGCAGACGTGGCCGCAGCCGTCGCCGGCGAGCAGGGCGTCCAGCAGGTTGACCAGCCCCTCCTCGCCGTCGTAGAGGTGGCGGCCGCGGCAGCGCGCGCCGTAGAGCGACGGGTACGCCTGCTCGCGCGGCAGCACCGGGTAGCAGCCGGCGTGGACGGCCTCGGCCACGGCGATGCCGAAGTACTCCTGGGCCGCGCAGCTGACCACGATGTCGGCCCGGGACAGGCACGCCTCGTACCCCGCGCGGTCCTGCTCCCCCCAGGCCAGGATACGCTCGCCCAGGCGTTCGCGCAGCGGGGCGAAGACCGCTTCCTGCTGCCGCGGTTCGCCCAGCAGCAGCAGTCGGAACGACCGGCCGCGCTCGGCCAGGCACAGCAGCGCGCGCACGAACATCTCCGGCCGCTTGTCGAATTCCCAGCGGTGGTTCCAGAGGATCACGTGCTCGCGCCCGTCCCGGGGCCAGCCGGGGCCGAGGCCCGCGTCGCAGCGCCCGCCGAGGTAGGGGGCGAAGGCGTCCGGGGGGTGCGGCGTCCGTGCGATCCCGACCGGCAGCACGCAGCTGCGGGCCGCCAGGCGTTCGCGGATCCCCTTGGGCACCGCCTCGGGCATGCGGGCCAGGTAGTCGGGCAGCGCGTCCAGGAACAGGCCGCGGTGGTACTCGGAGTTGAACACCACGCGATCCGCCGCCAGGCAGCTCACGATGTTGGTGAAGCCGAAGTGGAAGTCGAAGGCCTCGTCGGGCGACAGCGGGTAGGTCAGCTGGTTCTCGTGCATGTAGAGCAGCAGCGGCGCGCGGTCCAGGGGCCGCGGCAGCAGGCCGCGCAGGTCGGCCGCGTTCAGGAAGTCGGTCGCCAGCAGCAGGTCGCAGTCTGCCTCGTCCTCGCGCAACCGGTCGGCGAACCACGGCGCGGCGCCCCGCATGCGCCACTTCCAGAACCGCGGCGGCAGGGTCCAGGACCGGATCTCGTGCCGCGAGTGGGCGGTCAGCCCCTCGCGGAAGGCCCGGTGGGACCCGCCGTCGTAGGGCTCCAGGAACGCGATGCGCAACGCCCGCCAGCCTCCCGCCGGGCCGCCCGGGGGCGGCCCGTGTTGAACAATCGACCGTATTTGACTATCATCATGCTGTCATGCCCCGCATCATGCGGTCATGCCCCGCACGTATCGGACCTCGCCGAGGATGACCCATCAGAGAGGACGCGTCCATCATGAAGAGACCCGCTGCGATCGTCTGGGCGGCCCTGGCCGCCACGACCATCCTGGTCCCGGCCGCCGCCCTGGCGGACAGTTTCGCCGGCTACATCCCGGGCCGCATGGTGCTGGAACTCGAGCCCGGCTACCGGCCCGTGGTCGCCAAGGCGGCGGGCGGCGGCGTGCTCCTCGAGGACCCCGCCCTGCAGGCGGTGGCGGCCGAGCTGCGCGTCTCGAACCTCGAGCCCCTGTTCACCGACCTCAGGTTCGCCGGCAAGTCCGGCGTTCCCGACCTGAGCCGGCACTGGGTGGCGGAATTCGACCCCGCCATCGACCTGGACCGGGCCCAGGCCGCCTTCGCGGCCCTGCCCGGCGTGAGCAAGGCGGTCAAGGACGAGCTGCGCCGCATGGACATCGCCATCCCCAACGACCCCGGCCTGTCCGGCCAGTGGTACCTGCGCAACACCTCCTACGGCGGCAAGGACGTCCATTGGCTCGGCGGTTGGCAGGAGGCCCAGGGCGACTCGAACGTGATCGTGGCCGTCATCGACTCGGGCGTGGACTGGCACCACCCCGACCTCGGCGGGCCGCACCCCGACCACGTCAACGGCGCGCTGTTCACCAACTGGACGGAGTACTACGGCACCACCGGCATCGACGACGACCACAACGGCCGCATGGACGACATCCGCGGCTGGGACTTCGTCAGCGGCGCCTCCGGCGGCTGGCCCGGCGAGGACATGTCCGTCGCCGACAACAACCCCATGGACTTCGGCGGCCACGGCACCGGCTGCTCCGGCAACGTGGCGCCCCTGACCGGCAACGCCATCGGCATCTCCGGCACGGCCGGCGGCTGCAAGATCCTCGCCGTGCGCGCCGGCTACCTGTCCTCCACCGGCACCGGCCTGATCGGCATGACCTGGGCCGCCCAGGGCATCACCTACGCGACGAACATGGGCGCCAAGGTCATCAACTGCAGCTGGGGCAGCAGCAGCATCCTCGCGGATGCCGTGGACTACGCCCAGCTCAACGGCGTGATCCTGGTCGCCGCCGCCGGCAACGACAACCACGAGGTCCCGGAATTCCTGGGCACCGCCGACGGCGTGCTGTCGGTCGCCGCCACGGGCCCGGGCGACGAGAAGGCCAGCTTCTCGTCCTACGGCACCTGGGTCGAGCTGTCGGCCCCCGGCGCGGGCATCTACACGACCTGGTACGACCACACGACCGCCAGCAGCACCTACGCCACGGTCGACGGCACGTCCTTCGCCGCGCCCATCACCTGCGGCTCCATCGCGCTGCTGTGGTCGGCCCACCCCGGCTACACCCGCGAGCAGATCGTCGCCCTGCTGCTGTCCAGCTGCGACAACATCGACGACATCAACCCCACCCTGGCCGGCAAGCTCGGCGCCGGCCGCGTGAACCTCCTGAAGGCGCTGGGCGACCGCACGCACCGGGTGCCGCTGGAGTTCGTGTCGATCGACGACGCCATCAACAGCGCCGCCGCCGGCGACACCATCGACCTGGCGACGTCCCTGGTCCTGACCGCGCCCTTCGAGATCAAGGACAAGGACCTGACCTACCGCGGCGGCTGGAACGACGCCTTCACGACGCGCGACCCGATCGGCACGCCGACCGTCATCACGGCCCTGCCCTCGAGCCCGGCGATGAGCGTCAGCAACGGCGCCGGGACCGGCGTGGTGGTCGACGGCTTCCGCTGCACCGGCGGCGGCGGCCAGCAGTACACGAGCATCCCCTTCACCGGTCGCTACGGCGGCGGCCTGGTCGTCAGCGGCGACGCGACGCTGCGCAACATCGACGTCACGGGCAACGCCACCGGCAGCAGCACCCTGATCGGCGGCGGCGGCGGCGTGCTGTTGTACGACAGCAACGCCGTGCTCGAAAACGTGCAGGTGCACGGCAACACCTCCCTGTACGGCGCCGGCGTCTACGTCTACCGCGGCGCGCCCACGCTGACGGACTGCGTGATCGACGCCAACACGTCGATCGTCAACAACCCGTCGGCGCCCCGCGGCGGCGGGATCTTCGTCACCGACGCGACGCTGACCCTGCGCCGGACCGTCGTGTCCGGCCACGCGAACGCCGACCTGGGCGGCGGCGTCTACGCCGCCAACAACACCGGCGCGACCACCGTCGTGCTGGACCACGCCGAGATCTCCGGCAACACGGCCAAGACCAAGGGCTGCGGCGTGTACGTCAACGGCGGCACCCTGACCGCGGTCGGCGGCCTGGTCGCCGCCAACGTCCCGTCGCCCACCTCCACCTTCCTGTACGGCGGCGGCATCTGCATCGAGGGCGGCGCCGCGAACCTGGACAGCCTCGTGGTGCGCGACAACGCCGGCATGATCGGCGGCGGCCTGGCCAAGCTGGCCGGCGGTTCGCTGACCGTCGCCAACTCCGTGCTGAGGGACAACTCGGCCGTCTTCTTCGCCGGCGGCCTCTACCTCGACACGGTGACAGGCGCCGTGCTGACCGGCAACACCATCGCCCTGAACGCGGGCGGCAGCGCCGGCGGCGGCGCCTACTTCTCGAACTCCTCGGCCACGCTCACCCGGAACCTCGTCGCCGCCAACGGCGGCTCCACCGCGGCGGTCCAGGGCATCTACGCCACGGGCGGCAGCCTCGTCTTCAACTGCAACGACGTCTACGGCAACGCCGGCGGCGACTTCGGCGGCGTCACGAACCCCACCGGCGCCAACGGCAACGTCTCGGTGGATCCCCAGTTCTGCGACCTGGCCGCCCGGGACCTCACCCTGTTCGATACCTCGCCCTGTTTGCCCGTCCACAGCGGCGGCTGCGGCCAGATCGGCGCCCTCGGCCAGGGCTGCACCCAGGGCACGGGCGTCGACGACGGGCCGGGCCAGGGCGTGCCGGCGGTCTTCCGGGTCGACCCGGCCTTCCCCAACCCGTTCAACCCCAGCACGACGATCCGCTTCGCGCTGCCCGCCGCCGCGCGGACGAGCGTGCGCATCTACGACGCGGGCGGCCGCCTCGTGCGCACGCTAGTCGACGGCGATCTGGGCGCGGCGGTGCACGCCGTGGTCTGGCGGGGGGACGACGACGCGGGGCGGCGCGTGGGGTCGGGCGTGTACTTCTACCGGGTCAGGGCGGGGGCGGACGAGCACACCGGCCCGCTGGCTCTGATCAAATAATTCCTCACTTCCGCCAAATGGAGAAGCCCCGGGCGCGCGCCCGGGGCTTCTCTTCTTGATCAACCGGAGATTCAGCGCCGCCGCAGGCGACGCAGGCGGGCCAGGGCCTTCGTGCGGGTCTCGTAGTGGAGCGTCGGCAGCAGCAGCGCGTAGGGCAGGCACAGCAGGGTGCGCAGGACCAGGTCGGACATCACGTCGGCCCGTTCGAGCAGCAGGGTGACCGCCTTGCCTTCCTTCCAGGTCCCCAGCGGCGTGGCCGCGAGGGCGCGGCCGAAGTCCGGCACCGCGACGTCGCGCAGCCAGCGGTAGGTCCCGAACTGCTCGAGGTCCAGCGTGACCAGCACCACGAAGGC
>JAURXS010000414.1 GCA_030654305.1 bacterium
GTGGCCGATCCCTCGCGGCCCGAGGTGATGACCGTCCGCGTGCGCCACAAGGACGGCCGCTGGCTGTGGATGCAGTCGAGCGCCCGCCTCATCCTCGAGGACGGCGTCCCCGTGGCCACCATCGACACCAGCCGCGACGTCACCGCCCAGGTGGCCGCCGAGCTGGCGCTGCAGGAGGCCAAGGCCGAGGCCGAACAGGCCACTCGCGCGAAGGCCGACTTCCTGGCCAACGTCAGCCACGAGATCCGCACGCCGATGAACGGCATCCTGGGCGCCCTGCAGCTCCTGGAGCGCGAGGACATCTCGCCTGAGGGCCGCGAGCTGATGCGCCAGGCCGACGACTGCGGCCGCATGCTGTCGCAGCTGCTGAACGACGTGCTCGACTTCTCCAAGATCGAGGCCGGCCAACTCGATCTTTCGCCCGAGCCCATGCACGTGGGCGACGCCTTGCGCGCCGTCGTGGGCCTGCTCGACGGTCAGGCGCGGGCCAAGAACGTGGAGCTCCGCTGCGAGGTCTCCGGCGACGATCTTTGGATCGAGGCCGACCCGGTTCGCCTGCGCCATGCGATGTTCAACCTGATCGGCAATGCGGTGAAGTTCACCCCGGCAGGCCATGTGGCCGCGCGGCTGGCGGTCCATGACGCGGGCGACGGTCGCCGACACGTGCGCCTGGAGGTGGAGGACACCGGCATCGGCATGACGCCCGAGGCCCAGTCGCACCTCTTCGAGCGCTTCCACCAGGCCGAGAGCGACACGGCCCGGCGCTTCGGCGGCGCGGGCCTCGGCCTCTCCATCAGCCAGGCCCTGGTGCGGATGATGGGCGGCCGCATCGGCTTTGCCAGCGAACCGGATGTCGGCTCCACCTTCTGGTTCGAATTCGAGGCGCCCGCCGCCCGGCCGCTCGTCGTCCAGCCGGTTGAGGATGGCGTGCTCGAGGGCGTGCGCATCCTGCTCGTGGAAGACAACGCCACCAACCGCCTGGTCGCCCGCACCATGCTCGCCCGCCTCGGCGCCACGGTGGCCGAGGCGGAGGACGGCCTGGCGGGTCTCGCCGCCGCCCGCACCGGCCGCCACGACCTGATCCTGATGGACATCCAGATGCCCCACATGGGCGGGGTCGAGGCGGCCCGCGCCATCCGCGGCCTGGAGGGTCGGGCCGCCCACGTGCCCATCATCGCGCTTACCGCCAACGCCATGGTCCACCAGCGCTCGGAATACCTGGCCGCGGGCATGAGCGGCGTGGTGGCCAAGCCGATCTCGGCCGCCGCCCTGCTGGCCGAGATCGCCCGCCTGTTGGCCGACGAGCCGGACGCGATCGCGGTCTAATCCTCCTCGTCGGCGTCCAGGTCGGCCACCAGTCGCCGCAGCCGCGCCAGATCGTCCGGCGCGACGGCCTTCGCCTTGGTAAAGTGCGCCACCAGCGGCGCCAGCTGGCCGCCGAACAGGCGGTCCAGCAGCCCCTGGCTCTCGGTGGTCATCCAGGTCTCGCGGCCGATCAGGGGAATATAGACCACGCCCGCGCCCCGCCGCTCCGACTTCAACGCGCCCTTCCGGATCAGCCGGTGGATGAGGGTGCGCACGGTGGACTCGCCCCAGTCGTTGGCCGCGCCCGTGGCGGCCAGGATCTGCTCGACCCCGGCGCCGCCCGCGCCCGCCTCCGCGCCGGCCCAGACCGCCGCCATCACCTGGCTCTCGGCCGGCGAGATGTTGAGGTCGTTCACGGGCCCCTCAGGCCGCGGCGCGGCGGATCCGGCCTTCCAGGTGCCGCTCGCAGACCACCGCGACCGTGGTGGCCAGGAGACCCAGCATGATCGCCAGCGTCGCCTCCGCCAGTCCCGGCGCCACCACCGTCAGGCTTGGCGCGGGCCGCACGTTGGAAATACCGAGGAAGCTCGAAAACATCACATAGGCTGCCGCGAGGCAGCCCAGGGGCACGCCGGCCGAGCGAACGATGCGCAGCCGCGCCAGCGCGCCGGCCAGCCCTTTGGCGTCGGCCTTGTCCACCTTGCCCAGGCTCATGGCCCAGACGACCACCGAGGCGGCCGCGGCGGCCAGCAGCAGGAACATGACAGCCTGCATCTCCGTGGACGCATCGGCGAACACGCCGCCCACCGTCAGCCGTTCGGCGGCCGGCACGAGGGTGTAACCGCCCTCCTGGGCCGATGCCGCGCCTGCGGCCAGCGCCGCGCCCATGCCTGTCGCCAAGCGTCTTCCCACAGTCCGCATCGCGGCCTCCCAGCTCATTATTACAACCGTAGCAATGTCAGATTACAGTTGTAACAAGCCCTGTCAACCGGCCGCGATGGGACCTTGGGGTTTAGGCGCTACGGCGGCGGACCAGTCCGACGATGAACAGCAGGATGACTGCGCCCGCCGTGGCGACCAGCAGGCTGGGCAGGATGCCCGAGCCGGTGCCGATTCCCAGGGTCGTGGCCAGGAAGCTGCCCAGGAAGGCGCCGACGACGCCGACGATCAGATTGGTGACGAGGCCGTGGCTGCGCCCCATCAACTTCTCGGCGATCCAGCCGGCCAGGATGCCGATTAGGATCGCACCGATAATACCAACACCGCTCATGACTGTTTCCTCCGTGAATGCGGCCATGGAAATGCGGTCGCCGCCGGGAGGTTGCATGCTGGCGCTTGGAAAGCGTCGCCGGTCAGTAGACCCGGGGCCCTCCGGTCATGAGGCGCACGTAGAGGATCGAGGCGATCACCACCGCCAGACTCGCGAATGGGCGCGCTTCGCAAAGGTCGATCAGGAGACGCACAGGTTCCGGCATTCGAGCCTCGGCTCAAAGTCGTCCCCCGACAATTTCCCTTTTAGTTCAAGGCGCTTAACGACCTCTGGAAGATCAGGATTAACGTGCGGCCCGGACCGCCGGCCGCCGCCGGCTCCGCAGCACCGCCCCCGTCATCCCGAACCCCGCGATCATCAACGCCCAGGTCCCCGGCTCGGGAACCGCGGTGAGGAATCCGCGGATCTCACCGCCCGGGTACTGGGGGGTATGGATGTTGAAATAGGCCTTCCCGTCCCGCATCGCGGTCAGCATCGTGTTGGACGCCGTGGCCACCGAGCCCAGGTTCGTCGCGTTGTTGAGGAAGCCCGGATTGTAGGACGTCGTCAGCAGCATGTCGAAGACGTTGGAGAAGCTCCCGGAGGTCACCCCCAGCGGGAAGAGCGGAAAGCTCGGCGTCGAGGTCATGACACCCGCGGTCCCCGTACCCGGCGCCGCCGTCGGGCCGTGGATGTGCGCCGCGGTTGTGATCCCGATCAGGTCCTGGAATTCCGCCTGCACGCTCATGGTCTGGGCGACGTCGTCGAAGACCACCCTCGCGAAGCCCGTGCCGGGCGAGGCGTTGGGCGGCGCCTCGCTGGGCCCATCCAGGATCGCCTCGAACGTGAAGACAGCGGCGGCGGCCGGGGCGGCGAGCGACGAGGCCGCGAGCGCCAGGGCGATGGTCAGAGCCCGCATGAATTCCTCCTACGAAGCCGCCCCCGCGACTTGAGCGCCGTCAGGTGAGGCCCGGGCGCGGACTTCGTCAACCGTCGTTATCTCTTCAGCCCATCCACGAAAGCGATCCCACTGGCGCCCGCGCCGCCGGTCGCGCCGCGATTTCGGCCCCGCCCCGTCGGTTCAGCGCAAACTCGCCGAAGGCGTCGGCCCCGTGGCTGGCCTTGTCGTGCAGCGGCCCGCCGTAGCTCCGCGTCGCCCGGTTCCAGCGCTTGCGATACCCGCGCAGCCGCTCCAGGCCCACAGCGCACCGCTGGGCGTCGAACCAGCATAGCGGGATCATCAGTCGCGCGGCGTTCACCCGCTCCTCCGGATCGGCCGCCGTCCCCACGCTGATGCGCGTCAGCCCCAAGGACCCCAGGGTCTCGTACCGCGATCGCCCGGTGGCCAGCTCGCGCACCATCACATCGTGCGGCAGGTGATGGGTCCCCCACAGGTACGGCCTCTCGGCGATTGCGCGCCGCACGATCTCGGGCAGCCCCTCGCCGCTGGTCTCGAAATAGTCGACCACCCGCACCTCGCGCCCGGCCTGCTGGAAGAACCAGACCGCCGTGTAGTCGTCGATGCCCAGGTCCCAGGCGGTGTCCACGCGCAAGGACGGATCCACCGGCACGCGGCCCACGCGTCCCGCCCGCTCGGCCGCGGCCAGCAGGCTGGAATAAAAGGCGCCCGGCGCAGCGGCGTCGAAGTCCACGAGGTACTCCGACGCGAACCGCGCCTCCCCCTCCTCCGCGCTCCCGAGCTCGGCGATCAGCTCGGCCTTCTCCCGGGCCAGTTGCTCTGGCGTGAAGACGTCGGTCGCTGTGGCGGGTGACTTCAGGCAGAACCAGTCGGCGTCCCGAGCCCGCGCCTCGAAGGCGCGCGTCGCGTGGTTCCGGCCACGCGGCGTCCACAGGAAGAGCGACCATCCGCCGTTCTCCGCCAGGATCGGCCGGAGGTATTCCCAGGCCTCGGGCTTGGCCAGCGACCACTCCGAGAACACCACGCCGATCGGTGGCGAGCCCACCAGCGAATTGTAGTTGTCCGAGCCCGCCACCTGCCAGGTCGATCCGTTCTTCAAGTGGATCATCATCTCCTGGTCACGGGTGCGCGATCGCATCGCCGGTGGAAAGGCCTCGTCGATCCGGCGCACGCCCGTATGAGGATTGACCGCGTCCCAGATCGCCTTGCGCCCCTGGCTCGCCTCTGGCAGCAGGTGCCAATAGACGCCGACCCTGGTCATGGTGCTGATCGCCGCCCAGTGCAGCGCGGCCTCGTCTTTCCCCCAGCGCCGATGCGCGGCCACGTCCGCCCGACGACCTCCGCCCTCCAGGTATTCGAACAGCGCCTTCTGATAGCGTCTCGGCTTCCATTCGGAAGGCAGCCGGCGCGTGCTCAAGCCTTGGCCTCCAGGTTCGGATCTGCGTCGGTGAAGCGCTGCACCAGGACGGTCAGGCCCTCCGATTCCACCTCACCCGCCCCGAGCTTCGGGCGGCCATGCCCGCGATCCAGCACCTCCCGCGCCGCCGCCAGTCGAACGGAGTCCTGGCCTTCGCCGCCCATGATCGCCGCCAGGGTCTCAAGGGCCAGTCCGCTCAGCCTCTGCGCCTTCTGCCGAAGCTGGGCTTCGGACATGCGCGCGCGCGATCGTGCTGCCGGGGTAGCTTTGGGCATGGGATACTCCTGTGTGAAAATCGTCGTGGCGCACCGCGCTCAACCCGGGGGAGGACGATGACGGCCTATCTGGTGCTGGACTTCTCGGTCCACGACCTCTCGGGCTTTCGCCCTTACATCGAGGCCATCCCGGCCTTCATCGAGAAGCACGGTGGCAGGTACATCGTTCGCGGCGCCCCGCCGACCGTCATGGAAGGCGACTGGGCTCCTGCGCTGATGGTCATTCTCGAGTTCCCCTCCCGCGAAAATGCGGTGGCGTTCCTGGACGATCCCGATGCTCAGGCGCTCTTCGCGGTGCGCCACAGCACGACCGACAGCAGACTGGTCCTCGTCGAAGGCTGCGTCTGACGCCCGAAGGCTCGGCCGCCCCCTGTTCGGCAACGAGGCCGCCGTGATCCTCAGCTTCGACGACTGACCGGGCCCCAGGTTCAGAGAACGCGCTTTCCCAATCCGCCGCGCGGCCATAAGCTTCGATCACCTGAAGCCGCCATGGACGTCCGACCATGAAGCCCGTGCTCTTCCTCGCCTGCGCCGCGATGGCGCTCTCGGCGGCTCCGGCCTTCGCCGACAACGGCCAGGTCTTCGACTACGGCGCTCAGCTCCGCGCCTATCCGTCCGCGGCGCCGACGCAGCAGTGCTTCAGCGGCCGGCTCGTGGCCGGGGTCTCCCGCGCCGGCGACAAGACCCTCTACGTCCAGTCCCGCACGGGCTCGATCTATCGCCTGCAGCTCCCCGGCGGATGCGCCGCCCTGGACGCCGCGCAGAAGATCACCCTGCGCGCCGACGGCGGCGACGTGATCTGCCCGGGCGCGGCGGCCGAGGTGGTCGCGACCACGCCGGCGGGCGCCCAGCGCTGCGCCGTGGCCAACGTCCGCGGCATGAGCCCCCGCGAAACCACCGCCCTCGCCAGCGCCGCCCGGCGCTGACCCTCGGGCGCGCCGAGGCGCCCCACACCAGGCCTTCCGGACTGGCCACCGAGCGAGCAGAACCCTGCTCCGCCACCGACATCTGATGCGCGGGCTGCGCGCCGCCTGCGAGGGGCGCCGCTACCCGCCTGGGTGCAGCCCCGGCGCTTCCTGGCCCGTGCGGGCGACATATTCCGAATAGCCGCCGCCGTACTGATGAACGCCCTCGGGCGTCAGCTCCAGCACGCGGTTCGACAGGGCGCCCAGGAAATGGCGGTCGTGCGAGACGAAGAGCATGGTGCCCTCGAAGTCCGCCAGGGCGGCGACCAGCATCTCCTTGGTCACCATGTCGAGGTGGTTGGTCGGCTCGTCGAGCACCAGCAGGTTCGGCGGATCGAACAGCATCTTGGCCATGACCAGGCGCGCCTTCTCGCCGCCGGACAACACGCGGCAGGGCTTTTCCACATCGTCGCCCGAGAAGCCGAAGCACCCCGCCAGGGTGCGCAGCGCGCCCTGGCCCGCCTGCGGGAACGCGCTGTCCAGCGACTCGAAGATCGTCTCTTCGCCGTCCAGCAGGTCCATGGAGTGCTGGGCGAAGTAGCCCATCCTGACGCTGGCGCCGATGCCGACCGTGCCCTGGTCGGGCGCGGTGGCGCCGGCCACCAGTTTCAGCAGCGTCGATTTCCCGGCCCCGGTGGCGCCCAGGACGCACCAGCGTTCCTTGCGGCGCACCAGGAGGTCGAGGCCTTCATAGATGGGCTGGTCGCCGTAGCCCTTGTGGACATTGCGCAGGCTGATCACGTCGTCACCCGACCGCGGCGGGCTCCGGAACTCGAACTGGACCGACTGGCGACGGCGCGGCGCCTCGACGCGTTCGATCTTGTCGAGCTTCTTCACCCGGCTCTGGACCTGGGCGGCGTGGCTGGCGCGCGCCTAGATCTTCTCGATGACCTTGATTTCCTTGGCCAGCATGGCTTGCTGGCGCTCGTATCGCGCCTGGCGTTGCTGTTCGCCCATCGCGCGCTGCTGGTCGTAGAAGTCGAGATCGCCCGAATAGG
>JAURXS010000415.1 GCA_030654305.1 bacterium
GCTGCGGTGCGAGCTCGCTTGGGAACGGCCCGGCGCTTCGCTCATGCCAACGCCTGCTGAAGCGTCACGGCCCGCAAGGACTCGGCTTTCAGCCGGTCGAGCAGCAGCGGCAAGGTGGCCAGGATCACCGGCTGCCCATCGGGCGTGAGCGCGGCGTGGCCGTCGTGCATGAGCAGGATGTCGCCCGGGCCCAGCCCTCGGATCAGGCGCTGCAGCACCTGCTGCGGACGGCCGTCGCGCGTGTCGTAGGGCCGGCGGGTCCAGGCGGCCAGCTGCAGGTCAAGCCCGGCGAGCACCGGCTCCAGGAACGGGTTGCGCAGACCGGCGGTGGGCCGGAAAAACAGCGGGGCCTGGCCGGTGATGTCAGAAAGCGTGGCCTGGGCGGTCGCGACGTCGGTGCGCATGCGCCGGGGGCCGAAGAGGGAAAACGCGTTGGAGTGGGAGTCGCCGTGGTTCTCGACCCGGTGACCGCGCGCCACGATCTCGCGGCAGAGCGCCGGGTGTGCCCGCGCGCGCCAGCCGATGCAGAAAAAACTGGCCTGGGCGCCAGCCGCGTCCAGCAGGTCGAGCACGCGCGGCGTGACCTCTGGGTCGGGCCCGTCGTCTATGGTCAAGGCCAGTTCGCGCCGCGCCTGTGAGTGCGCCGGCAGGCGGGTGAGATTGGGGCCGAGCAGGCTGGAGCGCGGCAACAGGCCGGCCACCGTGATCACCGCGTGGTTGAGCGCCACGGCCCCCAGTGCCCAGGGCCAGACGGCTGGCACGGCCAACGTGCCCAGCGCGGCCCCCGCGTGCAGCAGCGCGGACGCCTTGATCGCGGGGGGGACGGTCCAGGGCCGGCTCATGGCAATGCCGGGAAATGCCCCAGTGAGAGGAAACGCTGCCACAGGGGCAACCAGACCGCCCAGTCGTGTTCGCCCGGCAAGGTGATGTGGGTTGCGTCGGGCATGTGCCGGGCCAGCAAGCGCATGCCATCGGCAAAACGGTCCTGCGCCCCTTAGCCCATGAACACGGGTACCTGGGGCAAGTGCTGCTTGAGCCACTGCCAGAGGCGCACGTCGGGGTCGGTCTGCTGCTCGGGGCCCGCCTGCCAGGCGTCGAGCCCGCCAGCGCGATCGATC
>JAURXS010000416.1 GCA_030654305.1 bacterium
AGGCCGCGCGCGCGTCCGGCGCCGCCTCGACCCCCGCCTGCACCACCAGGCCCGAGCGGTCCACCGGCACCGGCACGGCCCGCGCCCCGCCCGCGGTGAGGGCGTGCCCGGTGGCCGGATAGCCCGGATCCTCCAGCCAGACCCGGTCGCCCGGCTTGAGCAGCAGGCGCGCGGTCAGGTCGACGGCGTGCTGCGCGCCCGAGGTGACGATCACCTGCTCCGGCTCGCACACCACGCCCCGGGCGGCGCGCAGATAGTCGGTCACCGCCGTCCGCAGCCGCAGGTCCCCCGCCGGCTCGCCGTAGCCGAAGTGGCTGGGATCCAGCGTCCGCAGCGCCCGTCGCGTCGAGGTCGCCCAGGCGTCGAGCGCGCGAGCGTCCATCAGGGTGCGGCCGTTGGAGAAGGCCTGCGGCTCGGACGAGGCGGGCGGCGGGAAAGCGGCGACGTCCGGGATGCGGTCGGGGCGGACCGGCACGGCGGCCGCGGCCGGCTTCGGCGCCGCCAGGTCCAGCACCCCGGACAGGTCCTCCGAGACGTAGGTGCCTGAGCCGGTGCGCCCTTCGGCATACCCCTCCGCCAGCAACTGGTCGTAGGCGGCCACCACCGAGGCCCGCGCCACCCCCAGCCGCAGCGCCAGGTCGCGGCTGGACGGCAGGCGCCCGCCGGGCCGCAGCGCCCCGGTGTGGATCGCGCCGCGCACCTGGTCATAGACCTGCCGGATCACCGGCCGGCCCGCCTCGGGCGCGGACCAGGGATAGACGTCCGCCCAGCTCATGGTCGGCTCCAAGTGGTATGTCCAGATCGCAGCAAGTGGACCTGTCTGTCAGACCACATACCGCGTAGTCCGCGGCTTCGAAAGGAGGCGGACATGCCAGCCATGAATCCCAGGACCACGATCGACGCGCTGCGCCGCCTCGCCGTGACCACCCTCGCCTACGCCCTCGCCGTCCTCGTCGTGGCGGCGCTGCTGCCCACAATTCTCACGCCCTTGCCGGCGGCGGCGTTCCTCCCCGAGCCGCCGCCGGTGGTGGCGCGGGTTCC
>JAURXS010000417.1 GCA_030654305.1 bacterium
ACCATGCTGCGCCTCTTCGATGTGGGCGTCCCGGTCGTGACTTCGGCGATCGCCATCTGGGCCGTGGCGACCTACCCCATCACGGAAGCCAGAGCCCTGGCTGTTCGCAGGGAACTGGAGGAACGCCGTGGGAGGACGGGGCCGGTTGTTTCCGAGGACGCGCCGTCGTGAGGCACCCGGGACGCCTTCGCGTGGCCTGGAGTGGGCCGTGAGAGCCGGGCGACCGTGCCGCCTAGCGTCGATCGTGCTGGCGACCTTGCTGGCAGCCATGAACCCGGCATCCGGCGGCTAGTCCGGGACTTCGTGATCGAGGCGGCGCGGCCGGCCCTTCCGCGACGACTCCCCGCGCGCCAGCACCACCACCGCCCCCAGGATCATCACGCCCCCGACCAGCCCCAGCGGCGCCAGCCGCTCGCCCAGCACCAGCGCCGCCAGCCCCACCGAGATCACCGGCTCGATCGTCGACAGCGTCGAGGCGCTGGTCGGTCCGATGCGCTCCAGCCCCGCCAGGAAGGTGACGGTCGCCACGACCGTCGAGATCGCGGCGATGGCGGCGATCCAGCCCCAGCCGGCCGCCGTGGCCGGCCAGTGCGGGCCGCGCGCCGCGACCAGGCCGACGTAGACGACGGCGGTCGCGGCCAGGATCACCGCCGCGGCGGGGATCGGCGGCACGGATTTCAGCAGGTGGGTGCCGTAGATGATGTAGAGGGCGTAGATCACCGCGGCGCCGACGCCCAGGGCGATGCCGGTCGGCGTGCCGCCGCCGCTGAGCCCGATCGTCAGTACGGCGCCGGCCAGGGCCAAGCCCAGGGCGAGCGTCTTGCGGCGGGTGAGGCGCTCCTTCAGCACGACCACGGACAGGATCGCCACCAGCGCCGGGTAGAGGTAGAGGAGCAGCGAGACCAGGCCGGCCGAGGCGTGCTTCAGCGCGGTGAAGAAGCAGATGGACTGCCCGACGTAGCCGGCGGCGCCCATGGCGATCAGGCCCAGCAGCGTCCGGCCCCGCGGCCAGGGCAGGCGCCGCGCGAACATCACCGGCAGCATGATCGCCGTGGCGAACGTGAAGCGCAGCAGCAGCAGCGTGACCGGGTCCACGCCCGAGCGGTAGGCGAGGCGGCCGAAGATCGGCATGGCCCCGAACGAGAGGGCGGACAGGAGGATCAGGCCGAAGCCGGCGAGCCGGCGGCGGCGGTCGGCGCGGCCCGATCCTCCCTCGCGCATCAGAACGCGCTGATCAGTCCGACGCTCAGCCGCGTCTTGCCGGCCTCCACGTCGCGCCCGCCCTCGAGCATCAGGCGCAGGTTGCGGTCGAGCAGGTGGTTGGCCGTGAGCGAGACGGTCTCGCGATCGGCGGTGTCGTCGTCGGACGCGACCCGGTTGTAGAGGCACGACAGCGCCCAGCGGCCGTCCTGCCCCTGCGGGAAGTAGTGCGCCTCCAGGAAGCCGCCGCGCGTGCAGTACGTGTCGCCGCCGACGAAGAACGGGTCGTCGTCCTCGCGGTACAGGAACTGCGCGTTGAGCTGCGACTTCGCGCCGACGTCGACCACCAGGTCGGCGCCCAGGTAGTAGGTGTCGTTCTTCAGACGCGTGCCGGCGTTGTCCTGGGTCCGGCCGAGGTAGCCGAAGCCGCCCAGGCGCGCCATGCCGGTCTGCTTGGCCAGGCGCAGGGCGAAGTTCTTGTACTTGTCGTTGTCGTGGTTCTTGAAATCGGACACGTTCGCGTCCTCGGCGGCGCCGATGCCGTTGCCGTCCAGGATCATCGCCGTGAAGGCGACGTCGCCGGGCAGCGTGCGCAGGAACATCAGGCCGCGGTCGTAGGTGAGGTCGATGGGGGAGCCGCCGACCTTGGCCTTGTAGATCAGGTAGTCGAAGCGCTCGAGGCGCAGCTCGCGCTTGAAGAGCGGGTCGCAGACCTGGAACTGTCCGAAGATGAGGTCGAAGCCGCTGCCGGCGGCGTCGTTGAGCTGCAGGTAGGCGTCCTCGAGGCCGACGACCTCGCCGCGCTCCATCAGGAAGTAGAAGTAGTAGGACGTCTTGGGCCCCACCGGTCCTCCGGAGAGGATCTTCCAGACCCAGGGCCACTCGATGTCGATCTCGGCGTCGGCGTCCTCCTTGTACGAGAGGTAGCCCTCCATGCGCGCGGCCAGCGGCAGGTCGCGCGGCAGGCGCAGCAGGGGGTCGCCCACGTCGAACACGGCGCGCACCGGCTCCTGGCCCTCCTCCATGCGGAAGCCGCGGCCGGCGAACTCCTCGCCGTAGGGCTTGAGGCGGGGGAAGGGCGCGTGGCAGGTGGTGCAGGAGATCTGGTACTTGCGGGCGAAGGCCGGGATGGCGCCCGCGTCGTTCACGTCCATCAGCAACGCGACGCACGACAGGGCCGCCAGCGCGGCGAGAGTGAGGATTCTGCGGTTCATGTCGGACTCCCTTCCGCGGTCAGAGGACCTCGAACGTGGTGATGTGGGTGTTGATCTTCACGGGCTCGGATTCCTCGCGCGGCACGTTCATGTATTCGGCCACCGAGGAGACCAGGCGCGAGTACCAGACTTCGGCCGTCACGGTCATCGGCCCCGGCGCCGCGTCCTGCGGCAGCTTCCAGGTGAAGGTCTCGTTCACGGCC
The DNA here is from genome assembly GCA_030654305.1 of bacterium. Classification (NCBI taxonomy): domain Bacteria; species bacterium. Next base: position 2,618 of record JAURXS010000417.1, read on the forward strand.
GCCAGCGGCGCCAGCCGGTAGTCCGGCCCGAACGAGGCCGTGTTCCACTGCGCGATGGTCATGCGGCCCTGGGGGTCGAGGTAGGGCAGGCGGAAGATGCGGTCGCCGGCTGGCACTTCGCCGTCGCGCTTCAGGCCGGGGAAGTCGGCCAGGCCCTTGATGTCGCCGATGTCCTGGTAGGCCATCGCGGTCGCCGACGCGATCGTCAGCTCCTCGCCCGCGAACCCCTTCGCGTCGACGGGGAGGTGCCAGGTCTTGCCCGCGGCGTCGGTGGCGGTCACGTGCAGCCAGAGCACGCGTTCCTCGGCCGACCCCGACGGCACCTTGTGCCCGGCCTTCGCGTTGACCAGGGTCGCGCTCAGCCGCACGCTGTCGCCCGGCTCGGCTTCGCGGGACTCGGGGTGGATGCGCACCTCGACGACGCCGGCGAGCTTGCCGTTGTCGTGGGCGCCGTGGAAGAGGTGCTGGCGCACGTCGGGCAGCGGCTCGCCCATCGTCGCGCTGCGGCCGGCCGCCGGGGGCATGTGGCAGTCCTGGCAGACGATGCCGGCCTTGCCGTGCGGGCCTTCCTTCCACTCCAGGTGCGTGCTCTTGACCCACAGGCCCCAGGGGTCCTTCTCGTTGTGGCAGGTGCCGCAGAACTCGGCGGTGCGCAGGAACGGGTTCTCGACGGTGTCGTGGTGCGGGCTGACCCGGCCCGCCCGCGGCCCCTGCTTGACCCGGCCCGGCTCGCTGATCCAGTTGAAGTTGAAGGGCGTGTCGCCCTCGAAGCCCGTGATCGAGTGGCAGAGGTCGCACGACACGCTCTCGTTGGCGCGCGAGCCGGCCTCCGGATGCGGCGGCGGCACGTCGCCGGCCAGGAAGGCGATGGGCGCGTGGCAGCCGTTGCAGCCGGCCTTCACGCCCGCGACCTTCGGCTCCTTCTCCGCGTGGGGCACCGCGAGGCCGAAGTACTCGATTGCGTCCCAGTGGTGGGTGTAGGCCTGCGACATCATCGCCTGCTCGTGCTGGCGCGCGATGTCGATGTGGCACGTGGCGCAGACCTGCGGGCGCTCGTAGTCGTCGTAGCTGCGCGTGCCGAGCGCGGCGTCGCTGGCGGGCGTCGCCGCGACGGTCGCGGCGGCGAGCAACAGCAGCGCCGGGCACAAAACCGCTAACCGATGTGGGAATCGCATCTTGACCTCCGGATCGATGTCGGCGGGCGGAGCCGTGGACCTAGGCGAGGTTGCCAAGCGAGGGTAGGCCCACGGCGATCGGGCGTCAAGTGGATGAAATGACGATCTCAATGGCCGGCGCCGGACGGGCGGTCGGCGAGGTCAGGCTCTTTCCTGCAGGAACCGGCGGCACGCCGCCACGATCCGGCCGGTGGCCAGGCCGTCGCCGTAGGGGTTGATCGCGCGGGCCATCGCGGCGTGGGCCGCGGGATCGGCCAGCAGGCGCGTCGCCTCGGCGACCAGCAGTTCCTCGTCGGTGCCCACCAGCTTCACCGTGCCTGCCGACACGGCCTCGGGCCGCTCGGTCGTCGCGCGCATCACCAGCACCGGTTTGCCGAGGCTGGGGGCCTCCTCCTGCACGCCGCCCGAATCGGTCAGGATCAGCGTGGCGCGGTCCATCAGCCGCACGAAGGGCAGGTAGGGCAGCGGCGCGATGAGGTGGACGTTGTCCAGGCCGCCGAGCAGTTCGTTCACCGGCGCCTGGACGTGCGGGTTCAGGTGCACGGGGTAGACGAAGGCGTGGCCGGGGAAGCCGCGCGCCAGGCGGGCGATGCCGCGGCAGACCGCGCGGAAGCCCTCGCCGAAGTTCTCGCGGCGGTGGCCGGTGATCAGCACCAGCGGCCGCGTGCCGTCGACCAGGTCCGCCGGCAGGCCGGGCACCTCCGGCGGCGCGGCCAGCACGCGCCCGCGGGCGATCAGCAGCGCGTCGATGACGGTGTTGCCGGTGACGTGCACGCGGGCGACGGGGACGCCCTCGCCCAGCAGGTTGTCGCGGGAGGTGGCGGTCGGCGCGAAGTGCAGGTCGGCGAGCCGCGTCGTGAGCAGGCGATTGGCCTCCTCGGGAAAGGGCGCGCGCAGGTCGCCGGTGCGCAGGCCGGCCTCGACGTGACCCACCGGGATGCCGCGGTAGAACGCGGCCAGGGCGGCGCAGAAGACCGTGGTGGTGTCGCCCTGGACCAGGACCAGGTCCGGTTGCGCCCGCTGCAGGTAGCCGTCGACGGCCGCCACGGCGCGCGAGGTCAGGCCGGCCAGCGTCTGGTCGGGACGCATCAGGTCCAGGTCGTCGTCCGGGACGATGCCGAAGATGGCCAGCACCTGGTCGAGCATCTCGCGGTGCTGGGCCGTGACGCAGACGTGGGGTTCGAGATCCGGCTCGGCGCGCAGGGCCAGGATGAGTGGGGCCAATTTGATGGCCTCGGGGCGGGTGCCGAAGATGAGCGATACGCGGGACATGCCGCCTCCGTGCCTGGCGCGCCGCCCGTCGGGGTCCGGCGCGTGTTGATTTTCGTGCGGAGCGCCCTTACAATAGCCGCCCGAGCCAATCCCGAATAGCAGGAATGAGCATGGATCGTGCCCGTGCGGCGGTCGTCCGCGCCCCGGCCCGGTCGTGGACCCGGAAGGAAACCCCTTGAACGCCAAGCAGATCCGCGCCCGCTTCCTCGAGTTCTACGCCGAGCGGGGCCACACCGTGGTCGCGTCCAGCTCCCTGGTGCCGCAGGACGACCCCACGCTGATCTTCACCAACGCCGGCATGAACCAGTTCAAGGCCGTCTTCCTGGGCCTCGAGAAGCGCGACTACGTGCGGGCCGCCTCCTGCCAGAAGTGCATGCGCGTCAGCGGCAAGCACAACGACCTCGAGGAGGTGGGCCGCGACGCCCGCCACCACACCTTCTTCGAGATGCTGGGCAACTGGTCCTTCGGCGAGTACGGCAAGCGCGAGTCGCTGGAGTGGGGCTGGGACTTCCTGACCCGCGAGATGGGCCTCGACCCCGCCCGCCTGTGGGCCTCGGTCTACAAGGACGACGACGACGCCTACGCCATCTGGCGCGACGTCATCAAGCTGCCCACGGAGCGCATCAAGCGCCTGGGCGACCTGGACCAGGGCGACGAGGAGAACTTCTGGTCGATGGGCGACACCGGCCCCTGCGGCCCCTGCTCCGAGGTCTACATCGACCAGGGCGCGGACATGGCCTGCGACCACCCGCGGGGCTGCGCGCTGGGCGTCTGCGACTGCGACCGCTGGCTCGAACTGTGGAACCACGTCTTCATGGAGTTCGACCGCGACGAGACCGGGCGCCTGAACCCGCTGCCGATGCTCAGCGTGGACACCGGCATGGGGCTCGAGCGCCTGGTGGCCGTGGCCCAGGGCGTGCGCAGCAACTTCCTGAGCGACCTGTTCACGCCGCTGATCGATTTCGTGGCCGAGCTGTCGGGCCGCCGCCCCGAAGGCGAGGACCGCGTCTCGATGCAGGTCATCGCCGACCACGCCCGCGCCGTCACCTTCGCGGTGACCGACGGCGCCGCGCCCGCCAACGAGGGCCGCGGCTACGTCGTGCGCCGCATCCTGCGCCGCGCGGCGCGCCACGGCCGCCGCCTCGAGCTGCGCGAACCCTTCCTGTGGCGCTGCGCCGAGGTGGTCGTGCGCGAGATGGGCGCCGCCTACCCCGAGCTGGTCGAGCGGCAGGCCCGCGTCATCGACGTGATCCGCCGCGAGGAGGAGCGCTTCAACCTGACGCTCGACCGCGGCCTGCAGGTCTACGGCGAGATGCGCGACACGGCGCGGACCGCCGGCCGCGACCGCCTCGACGGCGCCGACGCCTTCAAGCTGCACGACACCTTCGGCTTCCCGCTGGACCTGACGCGCGTGATCGCCGGCGAGGACGGCCTGGCCGTGGACGAGGCCGGGTTCGCCGAACACATGGAGCGCCAGCGCGCCGGCAGCGGCAAGGAGCGCCGCTTCATGGCCGGCGTCGGCGCCTGGCTGGCGGTCGGCGACGCCGACCCGGCCCGCCAGCGCGGCGTCTTCACCGGCTACGGCAGCCTGCGCGAGGAGGCCCGCGCGCTCGGCGTGCGCCCCCTGGGTGAGAGTTCCTTGGGCGACGGCCGCTGCCAGCTGCTCTGCGACCGCACGCCCTTCTACGCCGAGTCGGGCGGCCAGATCGGCGACGCCGGCACGGTCGTCCTGGCCGACGGGTCGTCCTACGCGGTCTCGACGACCGTGGCCGATGAGGCCGGCCCGCTCGCGATCGTGGCCGCCGACGCCGAGGACCTCGCCGCGCGCCTGCGCCGCGACCCGCGCGTCGTGCTGGCGGTGGGACCGGACCGCACCGCCACCATGCGCCACCACACCGCGACGCACCTGCTGCACGCGGCCCTGCGGCAGGTCCTGGGCGAGCACGTGACCCAGGCCGGCAGCGAGGTCGGCCCCGAGAAGCTGCGCTTCGACTTCCACCACGACGGCGCCCTGGACGAGGTGCAGCTCGCGCGCGTCGAGGAGATCGTCAACCGCGAGGTCCTGGCCAACGGCGAGGTGCGCGTCCACCTGGACGTGCCTTTGGCCGAAGCCCGCGCGCGCGGGGCCATGGCCCTGTTCGGCGAGAAGTACGGCGAGACGGTGCGCATGATCGAGATCCCCGGCACCACGGCGGCGTTCTCGGCCACGGCGGCGTTCTCGCTGGAGCTGTGCGGCGGCACGCACGTCGCGCGGACCGGCGACATCGGGCCGGTGCGCATCACGGCCGAGAGCAGCAGCGCCGCCGGCGTGCGCCGCCTCGAGGCGGTGGCGGGGGAGCGCGCCCTGGCGCTGGCGCGCCGCGACCGTGAGCAGCTCGCGGCCGTGCGCGGCCTGGTCCGCCAGGACGGCGAACCCGCCGCACTGGTGGCGGCGGTCATGCAGGAGCGCGACGAACTGGCGCGCGAGCTGCGCCGCCTCAAGCAGCAGTCGGCCGCCGGTTCGCTGGACGCGTTGCTCGGCGGCGCGGTCGATGTCGCCGGCGTGCGCGTGCTGGCGGCCCGGGTCACGGCCGACGACCGCGACGCCCTGCTGGCGCTCGGCGACCGCGCCCGCGACGGGCTGGGCAGCGGCGTCGTCGTCCTGGCCGCGGAGTGGGAGGGCAAGGCGACGCTGCTGGTGACCGTCACCGCGGACCTCGTCGCCGGGAAGAAGCTGCACGCCGGCAACCTGGTGAAGGCCGTCGCCGAACGCGTCGGCGGGCGCGGCGGCGGCAAGCCGAACACGGCGCAGGCCGGCCTGCCCGAGGGGACGGTCGACGCGGCCCTGGCGGCCGTGCCGGCGGCCATCACCGACGCCCTGGCTTAAGAGGCCCAGGTTTAAGGGGCCTTGTCCCGGAGCGCCCCGTCGCCTATCTTCTGCATGATTGCGCAACGGCTAACCAGGAACGGAAGGGCTCGCAGCATGGAGTTCAAGGCAGTCAAGATCCCCGCCGGCGACCTGATTGAGGTGCGCGACGGCAAACTGGCCATCGGCGACAAGCCCATCATCGGCGTCCTGCGCGGCGACGGCATCGGCCTGGACATCACCCCGGTGATGGAGCGGGTCGTCGACGCCGCGGTGGCCAAGGCCTACGGCGGCAAGCGCAGCATCGCCTGGTGCCCGCTGTACGCCGGGCTCGAGGGCCTGCACCACTACGGCAGCGAGTTCCCCGAGGAGACGGTCGAGGCCATCCGTCACCTGAAGATCGCCATCAAGGGGCCGTTCACCACGCCCATCGGCGAGGAGACCCACGTCTGCCTGCACTGCGCCCACCAGCAGTACCACGACGGCAAGTGCGACGGCTGCGGCAAGGACGACGGCGTCTGCCCGCGCTTCCGCTCGATCAACGTGCGCTTCCGCCAGCACCTGGACCTGTACGCCTGCGTGCGCCCGGTGCGCTACTTCCCCGGCGTGCCCAGCCCCAACAAGTACGCCGACCAGGTGGACTTCGTGATCTTCCGTGAGAACACCGAGGACGTGTACGCGGGCCACGACTTCGAGCGCGGCAGCGAGACGGCGCTCGCGGTCATCGACCTGATCAAGAAGATGACCGGCCGCCAGATCCGCCTGGACTCGGGCATCGGCATCAAGCCGATCTCGGAGTTCGGCACCACCCGGCTCGTGCGCAAGGCGCTCGAGTGGGCGGTCAAGAACAAGCTGCCGTCGGTGACGATCGTCCACAAGGGCAACATCATGAAGTTCACCGAGGGCAGCTTCGCGAAGTGGGGCTACGAGACGGCCGCGCGCGAGTTCCCCGACGACTTCGTCACCGAGAAGAAGCTCTGGGACGAGCTGGGCGGCAAGCTGCCCGCCGGCAAGATCCTGCTGAAGGACCGCATCGCCGACTCCATCTTCCAGCAGATCCAGACCCGGCCCGGCGAGTACAGCGTCATGGCGCTGCCCAACCTCAACGGCGACTACATGAGCGACGCCGCGATCGCCCTGGTCGGCGGCCTCGGCCTCGGGCCGGGCGCGAACATGAGCGACGAGGTGGCCCTGTTCGAAGCCACGCACGGCACCGCCCCGAAGTACACCGGTCTGGACAAGGTCAACCCCGGCTCGCTGATCCTGTCGGCCGAGATGATGCTGCGCCACATGCAGTGGACCGAGGCGGCCGACCTGATCCTGCACGGCACCGAGAAGGCCATCACCGACGGCCGCGTGACCTACGACCTGGCCCGCCTGATGCAGGCCGAGGGGCGCCAGGACGTCGTGGAGGTCAGCTGCAGCGGCTTCGGCGAAGCGATCGTCGCTCGCATGTAGGGTTTCGTCGACAGAGTCGTGCCGAATCCCCCGTGACCGGGGACGCGCTCCGGACACCTCGTGTGTCCGGAGCGCTTGGCCTTCCGGCCCCTCCGCCATCCTGGCTGCGGGGCCTCCAGGACACCCCTGTCACGATGGGTTCGTGTCACCCTGAGCGAGGAGACATGGCGGCCGGAGCGGGGACGAGCCTGCGGTCGGATGCTACTCCACGAGCAGTTCGTCGACGAAGATGAAGGAATCGCCGCCGGCGCCGAGGTGCCAGGGGGGGAGGGCGCCGTAATTGACGGCGCGGAAGCGCAGGGCACGCAGGGCGGTGCCGTCGAGGGCGAGGGAGAGGTCGCGGATGATCACGGTGTCGGTGTCGACGGGGGTGTCGTGGGTGAGGCGGCCGGCTTCGTGGAAGGTGGTGCCGTCCGTGGAGACCTCGACGACTAGTTCTGTGGGCAGCACGATCCAGGAGCGGGTGTCCTGGAGGAAACCGGCGGCGACGTGGGTGACGGGGGTGGGGTGGCCGAGGTCCAGGACGGCGATGAAGTCCTGGCCCTGGTAGCCCTGCCAGCCGCCGGTGGCCCAG
>JAURXS010000418.1 GCA_030654305.1 bacterium
CGCGGTGGAGAGGCAGGCCGACCGGGCCGACGGGATCGTCGGCTGGCCGCTTTTCCTGGGCAAGGTGGTCGAACTCGATTACGACCGCATGATCATGATCGTCCACGACGAGTTGCCCGCGAAGTCGACCGGATATGCGAGGACCGCGATGCCGTACGTGGGCCCGCTCACGGCGGTGGAGGCCGTCCTGGTCGATGGGGAGAAGAGGGAGGGCGGATTGTTCATCCTGGACACCGCCGGTACGGGGACCATGATCGTCAACCAGGCCTTTTCGGCGGCCCACGGTCTTCCCGGCGCGATGCGGGTGCTCGGCAAGAGCGCCTCGCGCGGGGTGGGCAGCGCGGTGATCCGCAACGAGGTCGTGCTGGTGCCGGAACTCGTGATCGCGGGGTTCTCCCTGCCAAACGTGCCGGTCCATATGGAGCTGCCCTCAGCCGTCAACCAGGCGCCGCCCGGCGGCGTGCTGTGCATGGAGGTGCTGGCGCGGTTCAACACCATCCTCGACTACCGGCGTCAGGAGGCGTATTTCCGGCCCAATTCACGCTTCGACGCGCCGTTTGGGCGGAGAGCCCGCGGCGCGCCGTGGCCCGTCGTTTTCGGGGTCGCGCTGTCGATCGTCGCGGTGATCTTGGGGGTGGCCCTGACCCGGGCTAGGAGACGCCCGCCAGCGGATCCTTCAACCCGTGCCCGGTGACCAGCGCCACGACCTTGTCGTGCGGCCCGATCAGCCCCTGCGCGCGGGCCTGCATCAGGCCGGCGAAGCCGGCCGCTCCCGAAGGCTCGGCCCAGACGCCGGCGAGGCGGGCCAGCAGGCGGATGGCCTCGCGGATCGCCTCGTCCTCGACGGCGAGGAAACCGCCGCCGGTGCGCGCGACGTATTTCCAAGCCTTCAGCCGGTTGCGGGGCACGCCCACGCTGATCGAGTCGGCGATGGTCGCGGGCGTGACCGGCGCGACGGCCGCCAGCACCTCGCGCGGCGCGAACGCGGCGGCCCGCGCCCCGGCTTCCCGCCAGGCGGCGAACAGGGGCGCGGCGCCCGCCGCCTGCACCCCGAACACGGCCGGCACCCGGTCCAGCCGTCCGACCTCCGCCAGCTCGACGAAGGCCTTGGCAGTCGACGACACGATGCAGCCGTCGCCCGTCGGCACGAACACCGCGTCGGGCGCCCGGAAATCCAGGGCGTGGGCGATCTCCAGGGCGCAGGTCTTCTTGCCCTCGACCAGCAGCGGGTTGTAGGCGCAGTTGCGGGAGTACCAGCCGTGCTCCCGCGTCTCCCGGACGGACAGGTCGAAGGCCTCGTCGTAGGTGCCGTCGATGCGGCGGACCTCGGCGCCGTGCAGCTCGAGCTGCGCCAGCTTGGCCCGGGGCGCGGCGGCCGGCACGAAGATGGTCGTGCGCACGCCCGCGCGTGCCGCCAGCACCGCGAGGCTGGCGGCGGCGTTGCCCGTCGAGGCGGCGGCCACGTGCGAGACGCCCAGGCGGGCGCAGTCGGCCATCGCCATGGCCGTGGCGCGGTCCTTCAGGCTGGCAGAGGGCAGCGCGGTGTCGTCCTTCAGCAGCAGGTGGGGGAGGCCGAGGTGCTCGCGCAGGCGGTGCGGGGCGTGCAGCGGTGTGTCGCCGAGCGACCAGCAGGCGTGGGGCGCCTCCGGCCGCAGCGGCAGCAGGGCGGCGTAGCGCCAGAGGTCGGGACGGCCCCGCGCCGGGAACGGGTCGCCGTCGGGCAGGCCGTCGCGGATCGCCGCGTGGTCGTAGGTCGCGTCGAGGATACCCTCGTCGCCGCAGTCAACGCAGACGAAGCCGCGGTGGTCCGTCGGGTGCGCCTTGCCGCACAGCCCGCAGGCGTACCCCGTCCAGTGCGGATTGGTCCCGACCCGCGGCAGCTGCATCGCGCGCCCCCGGCTTCTACATGGTGAGGGCCATGATGGCCTTGGCCGTGTGCAGGCGGTTCTCGGCCTGGTCCCAGACCACGGACTGCGGGCCGTCGATCACCGCGTCGGTGACCTCCTGGCCGCGCGTGGCCGGCAGCGGGTGCATGTAGATCGCGTCGGGCGCGGCCAGCTTCATGCGGCGCTCGTCGCAGATCCAGCCGGGGTACTTCTCGATGTGCTGCACGGCGGCCGCGCGGTCGGGCTCGTGCACCAGGCAGCCCCAGCTCTTGGGGTAGACCACGTGGGCGCCCTCGAAGCCCGCGTCCATGTCGTCGACCATCTCGAACTTGCCGCCGCTGCGCTTCGCGTTCGCGCGGGCGCGATCGAGGATGTCCGGCATCAGCTTGAACTCGGGCGGGTGGGCCAGCGTCACGTCCAGGCCCATGCGCGTCATGATCAGGATCTCGGACTGGGGCACCGAGATCGGGCGCACGTAGCTGGGGGCGTAGGTCCAGCTGACCACGATCTTGCGGCCCCGCGTCTCGCCGCGGAACTTCTCGCGCACGGTCATGATGTCGGCCGCGGCCTGGCAGGGGTGGTAGACGTCGCACTGCAGGTTGATCAGCGGCACGCGCGAGATCCCCGCGATCTGGCGCATGAACTTGTTGCCCACGCCGAAGTCGCAGTTGCGGATGGCGATGCCGTGGCCCATGCGGCCCAGCACGCGCGCGGTGTCCATCACCGTCTCGCCGTGGCTCAGCTGGAGCTTGTCCGGGGTCAGCACGTGGCAGTGGCCGCCGAGCTGCGTCATGCCCGCTTCCATGGAGTTGCGGGTGCGCGTGCTCTGCTCGAAGAACAGCGCGAACAGGGTGCGGTCGCGCAGCAGCGCGTGCGGCTCGTCGCGGTAGAACTTGCGCTTGAGGTCGCCGGCGGTCGCGAGCATCAGTTCCAGCTCGTCGTCGGCCCAGTCCTCGGTGTCGATGAAATGCTTGCCCTGCAGGATCTTGCTCATGTCGCACCTCGGTCGCTGTTCAGGAAGGATTGCGGAAAAGCCGTGTAGAAGGCGCAGGCCCGCACGACGTCGTCCACCGGGACGTACTCGTTGGGGGCGTGGGCCAGGGCCTCCTGGCCCGGCCCGAAGCCGATGCAGGGCACCCCGTGCAGGCCGTTGATGGCCACGCCGTTGGTGCTGAAGGTCCAGCGCGACACCTCGGGCGGCGCGCCGAACACGCCCGCGTGCGCCGCCACGCCGGCGCGCACCGCCGGGTGGTCCTGCGGCATCAGCCACGTCGGGTAGTACTTCTCCATGGGGTAGACCAGGCCGGTCCAGGCGGGGACCTCGTAGGTCAGCAGCCGCGTTTCGGCCTCGACGCCGGCCGCGGCCAGGGCCTCGCGCACCTCGCGCAGCGCCCCCTCGCGCGTCTCGCCCGCGGTCAGGCGGCGGTCGATGTGCAGCTCGGCCTTGTCGGGCACCGCGCAAAGGCTGGGCGACAGGCTCTGGAACATGCTGACGGTGCAGGTGCCCTTGCCCAGGAAGTCGTCCGTGCCGAGCCGCTCGTTCAGCGCCTCGATCGCCGCGCAGGCGGGGGCCAGTTTGTAGACGGCGTTCACGCCGCGCTCCGGCGCCGAGCCGTGACACGACACGCCGTGCGAGGTGACCCGGATCTCCATGCGGCCGCGCTGGCCGCGGGTCAGGGTCAGGCCGGTGGGCTCGGTCGAGACGACGACCTCCGGCCGCAGCACCTGCTCCTGCAGGATGTAGTGCCAGCAGAGGCCGTCGCAGTCCTCTTCCATGACCGAGCCGACCATCCACACCTGACAGCCCTCGAGCAGGCCGAGGTCCTTCATCAGCTTGCCGGCGTAGACCATGCCGGCCATGCCGGCCTTCTGGTCGACCGCACCGCGTCCGTAGACGCGGCCGTCCTCCAGCTTGCCCTGGAAGGGGTCGCAGCGCCACTGCGCGGGGTCGCTGACGTCGACGGTGTCGAGGTGGGCGTCGAAGGCCACCACGCGCGGCCCGTCGCCGATGCGCCCGAGCACGTTGCCGAGACCGTCGATGCGCACCTCGTCGAAACCGACGCGCTCCATCTCGGCGGCGACGCGGCGCACGACCCGCTCCTCCTGCCCCGAGAGGCTGGGGATGGCGACGATGTCGCGCAGGAAGGCGATCATGGGCGCCTCGAGGGCGCGGGCGGCGGCGTGGAGGTCCAGCTGTGTCATCGCGGCTCCGGACACGCCCCGGCCGGGCGCGCCCGACGCGCGGGCGACCGGCCGGGATCGCGGATCAAAGGTTGGCCATGCGGTCCCAGATGCGTTTGGCGGCGGCGCGGCAGGCCTTGCCGTCGTAGGGCGCCGGATCGCCGCGGCGGTAGCGCGGCGCGCCGTCGACCCAGACTTCCTGGATCAGGCGGGGCTGCATGCCGAACAGCAGCAGGCCGAGCCAGTTGCCCTGGTGCAGCGGCTGCTTCTGGTCCTCGCAGCCGATCAGGAAATCGGCGGGGGCGCCGGCGTCCAGCGAGCCGAAGGGCTCGCCGAAGATCTCGCGGGCGAGCTGGTAGCCGCCGATCCAGAAGCGCTCGGCGCCGTGGAAGCCCAGCGGGCCGCGGCCGGTCTCGTTGCCGCGGTAGAACGTCGTGCGCAGCTCGCCGAACATGTTGCCGTCCAGGCCGTCGGTGCCCAGGCAGCTGCGCGGCGGGAAGCGGTCGACCGGCGCGCGGCCGACGCCGTTGTTCATGTTCGAGCGGCCGTTGTGCACCAGCCAGGCGCCCTTCTCCTCGATCGTCTGCAGGTCCAGCGGCGTGAGGTCCACGCCGTGGGCCAGCAGGCTGCGGGGGCGCACGAGGCCGTGACGGTCCAACCGCTCCAGGGGGTCGGGCCAGCCGCGGTCCTTGCAGATCTCGCGGTCGGTCGAGCCCTCGGCCAGGTGGATGTGCACGCCGGTGTCGAACTCCGTGCAGATCTCTGCCAGGCTGTCGAGGGTGCCGTCCTCCAGCGTGAAGCCGGCGTGCGCGCCGACCAGGCCCTTGAACCAAGGAACGCCCTCGCCGGCCGCAGCGGTCTTCTGCAGGTAGCGGCGGGTCTCCTCCAGGCAGGTGTCGCGGCTGCCGGGACCGCCGCGGTCGGTCACCTCGTAGCAGAGGCAGCCGCGCACGCCGGCGTCGCGCATCCCCTGCTCCACCAGGTCGAGCGAGCCGCCGACGGAGGTCAGGCTGCTGTGGTGGTCGAAGATCAGGGTCGCGCCGCAGCGCAGCGCGTCCCAGGACCCCGACACCGCGCTCATGCGGATGGCCTCGGGATCCAGCGCGCGGTCCAGCTTCCACCAGATCTCCGTCAGCACGTCCTGGAAGCTGCGCGGGGTGTTGGCCGGCGGCGGCATGCCCGGCGCCAGCGTGGAGTAGAGGTGGTGGTGGGCGTTGATCAGGCCCGGCATGATGGTGCGGCCGTCCAGGTCGCGCACTTCCTCGCCGGCCCGGGGGGGGAGCCCGCGCCCGCGCTCGACGATGCGGCCGCCCTGGATGCGCAGGTCGGCGAGTTCGACGCGCGGGTCGGGCGCCGCGTTCATCTGCGGCGGCAGGTAGTCCAGCACGTTCGCGTTGGTCAGCAGCACCCCGGGGGCGCTTTTCGCGGTCTGCTTCAAGTCCTGGCCTCCGGTGCGGGGCGCGTCGGGCGAGACGATCGGGAACCGGTTCAGGATCATCCCCGGCTCCTGAATCTGCAAGGAAAAACGCCCGGGAGAGGGCCTCCCGGGCGTTCCGCGGCGCCGAGCGCGGCGGGGCCGTCGGCTCCGGGATCAGGCGTCCGGCAGCAGGTCCTCGAGCTTCTTGAAGATCTGCTCGATCTTGAAGTCGCGGATCACCCAGATCTTCCGGTCGAGCGACGTCATGCAGTAGCGGCCCTCCTGGGCGCCGCCCGTCGCCGGCCGCGCGTCGCCGACGCGCAGCTCGAAGGTCGATCCGTCCGCCAGCGTCACCTCGACGCGTCGCTCGGCCTTCCACAGCCCGTAGCGGTCCATGCCGACCCCGGGATCGGCGACGTCGGCGGCCTGGACGGCGGCCAGCGCGTTCATCACGCCATCGACCTTCGTCTTGGCCAGGCCGCGGCGCGAGGGCGCGGTCAGCGTCCATTCCCAGTCCTGGGGCGGCGGCGCGGCGCCGTCGCCGGGTCCGGCGGCCGTCAGGACTTTTTCCATCACCAGGGTCTTGTCCCCCTGGTGCAGGGCGATCTTGCGGATGCCGGCGGCGTCGGTCTTGAACACCGACAGGTCCAGGAAGTGGCGCGATTCGGGCCTGGATTCCGGCGACCACAGGCCGAGCTTGCCGCGCACCTCGGTCCTCGCCAGGTAGACCGCGTTGCTGCCCGGCGCGCGCACGAAGACGCCCGCGCCGTCGTCGGCCCGCTTGCCCAGCAGCAGCGCGCACACCGGCTGCCAGTCCTTGCCGAACAGGGTCACCTCCACGGGGGTCGAGCGCGGGCCCAGGCCGTAGTCGTCCAGGATCGCCGCCTCGTCGGAGCGGAAATCGCCCTGCAGGCTGTCCATGGCGGCCAGCAGCTCCTGGATCTTGCGCGGGTCGGCGGGATGGTCCCAGGCGGTGCGGGTGACCCAGCCCCCGCCCAGCCGCTCGATCACGACCGTCGCGGTGTCGGCTCCGGCGCCGACGGTGACGCGGTTGACGTCGGCCGGGTCGAAGTCCGCCGCCACCACGGTGGCGGTGGCGGGCGACGTCACGGCCCGCCGGTGCAGCACGCGCTGCGCGACGCTGACGACCAGCAGCAGCGCCGCCGCCAGAGCCAGGATCGTCAGGGGGCGGTTGCGGGTCATCGCGCCGCCTCCTTGCGGCGCTTCGCGGCGCGCAGCAGGCCGAAGGCCGCCAGGGCGACGGGCACCAGCACGGCGGCGAACAGGCGGTAGAAGAGCTTCTCGCCGTCGTCGACCGGCCGGATCACGCGCTGGGTCAGGGCCTTCGAGCGGATCGAGATCATGTCCTCGCCGTGGGTCAGCGCGTCGACGGCGTTGAGCAGCAGCAGGGCGTTCTGGCCGGCCTGCAGCCCCATGTCGTCGAACATCTTGGCGCAGCCGACGACCGCGACGCGGGCCTTCCCGGCGCGCAGCGGGGTCGCCGCGTCGGCCGCCGGCGGCGCGACCGCGCCGTCGGTCGCCATGGCGGGCCAGGCCGGGGTCGGGCGCCCCGCGAAGGCGTCGGGGAAGCTGCCCTCGAGCAGCACCGCCAGCGGCAGCCGCGGTTCGATCTGCTTGCCCTCGGGAGCGAACAGGCTGCCGGGCAGCAGGCCCTCGGTGAACGGCGCGCGCCAGGCGCGCTCGCTGCCGGTGAACAGCACCGTCGAGGTCAGGCCGTTGGCGCTCATCGTCGCGGCGTCCAGGTCCAGGGCGCTGCCCCACAGGTAGAGCAGGCTCGCGATGCGGTTGCTCAGGGGCGAGTCCTGGTTCATCTGCGTCTCGGTGACCTTGACCTGCACCGGCAGGCGCACCGGCTCGCTGGTCTGGAAGCGCATGCCGCCGATGTTCTGGGTGCGGGGCACGGCCAGGGTCTCGTGGCTGGCGTCCAGCAGGTGACGCGTGTCGACGGTCACGCCGAAGGCGCCGAGCACCGACTCCAGGCCGCTGGTCTGGCTGGCGCCGCTGATCGTGAAGCCGCCGCGCATGCCCGGCTGGTAGCCGTAGGTGTGCAGCTGCACGGCGATCAGCGCGTTGACGCCGTTGCTGATGGCGCGGTTGATCTCGAAGGCCTGCCGCTCGTCGAAGCCCGAGGGGTTCAGCACCAGCAGCGCGTCGGCGTCGGCGGGGATGCGCGAGTCGGCCGTCAGCGACACGCGCTCGACCTGGTAGTGCTCCTGCTGGAGGTACTGGGCGATCGAGGTGTAGACGTCCGTCGGCTCGGGCGGCTGCATGCCGCGCTGCAGGTACTGCATGGCGACCTGCGGGTCGATCTCCTGCAGCGGCGCGACCAGCGCCACCTTGGGGTCGCGGTCGCGGGTCAGGCGGTAGACGCGGGAGATCAGGTCGTACTCGAAGGTGGCCAGCGACTGCGGCAGGACCTGCGGCAGGACCTCCTCGGGCCGGTCCTTGTAGGCCACGGTCATGGCGCTCCAGATCAGCTTGACGCCGATCTCGTCCTTCTCGATCGACTGGACCTGGAACGGCTGGATGCCCCGCTCGGCCAGTTTGCCCTGCAGGTCCTCGTCGTCCTGCGGGTCGTGGATGCTGTACTGGATCATGCCGTCGGACGCCTGCGCGTAGTCGCGCAGCTTGTCGGTGACGTCGCGCTCGAGGGTCTTCAGCTCGGTCGGCATCGACGCCGCACCGGTGATGTAGAGCTTCACCTGCACGGGCGCCTTCAGGCCCTTGAGGATGTCCTTGGCGGCCGGCGCCATGGTGTACAGGCGCTCGCTGGTCAGGTCGACGCGCGCGCCGCCGAAGCCGCCCAGCACGTCGGTCAGCAGCACCGACACCGCCAGCAGCAGCAGGGCGGTCACGGCGAAGGTCACGCGGAAGTTCCGGCGCTTGGTGCTCATCAGTACTTCCTCCCTTCCAGCCAGACGGCGTTCAGGACCAGGAACACGGCCGTGAGGCCCAGGAAGTAGGCGAGGTCGCCCAGCTCCAGCACGCCGCGCTGCAGCGCCTGGTAGTGGGGCATCAGCCCGAACGCGTTCTGCAGGAACGAGCCGAAGCCGCCGATCCAGCCGTCGATGGTGGCCGAGACGGCCGGCACCCCGACCAGGAACAGGGCGAAACAGGCCAGCATGCCCAGGATGAAGGCGGAGATCTGGTCGCGCAGCAGGCCGCTGGTGAAGATGCCCACGGCCATGTACAGGCCGCCCAGCAGCAGCGCGCCCAGGTAGCCGCCGAACACGGCGCCCAGGTCGGGGTTGCCCAGCATCGCCAGCATGATCGGGATCGGCAGCGTGCCGAGCAGCGCCACCACGTAGAAGGCCATCGCCGCGAAGTACTTGCCGAGCATGACCTCGCTGGACTTCATGGGCAGCGTCATCAACAGCTCGAAGGTGCCGCTGCGCTTGTCCTCGGCCCACAGCCGCATGGACACCGCGGGGATGAAGAAGATCAGGAACAGGGGCAGGTTCCCGAAGAAGTCGCGCATGTCCGCGAGCTGGGCCAGGAAGAACGGCGTCATGAACAGCCCGCAGTTGAGCACCAGGAACACGATGATGAAGATGTAGGCGATCGGGCTGTTGAAGTAGGCCGCGAACTCGCGGCGGAAGATCACGCCGGCGTTAGACATGGCTCACCTCCCGGGAGGCCGTGCCCTGTCGCGTCAGGGCGATGAAGGTGTCCTCGAGGCTGAACGGCGACTCCTGCAGCTCCAGCAGGTCCCAGCCGCGCGACTGGCCCAGCCGGCCCAGGGGCGCCAGCACGTCCTGCCCGAAGTCGGCGCGCACCTCGAAGCGGGCCGCGCCGTCGCGCCCGGCGACCGGCCGCACCTCGTGCAGCCCGCCCAGGTCGCGCAGGGCCGCCTCGGCCTCGGCGGCCGGGGCGCGGTAGGCGACGAAGATGCGGTTGCGACCCATGGCCGCCCGCTCCAACTCGCCGATGCGCCCGTCGGCGACGATCCGCCCGCCGTTGATGATCACGACGCGGTCGGTGACCGGGGACACTTCCTGCAGGATGTGCGTGCTGAAGATGATCGTCTTGCTGCGGGCGAGGCCCTGGATCAGCTCGCGGATGCCGATGATCTGCAGGGGATCCAGGCCGCTGGTGGGCTCGTCGAGGATCAGCACCTCGGGATCGTGGATCAGCGCCTGCGCCAGGCCGGTGCGCTGCCGGAAGCCCTTCGACAGCTCGTTGATCGGCTTGCGGAAGACGCTGCCGAGGCCGCAGGCCTCCACGACCCACTCCAGCCGCTGCCGCAGCTCGTCGCCGGCGAGGCCGCGGGCCCGGCCGACGAACTGCAGGTACTCGTGGACCATCATGTCCACGTAGAGCGGGTGGTTCTCCGGCAGGTAGCCGATGCGGCTGCGGACTTCCAGGGGGTTGCGGAGCACGTCGATGCCGTCCACGCTGACCGTGCCCCCGTCGGGGGCCAGGAACGTGGTGACGATCTTCATGGCGGTGCTCTTGCCGGCCCCGTTGGGCCCCAGGAAGCCGAGGATCTCGCCCTGGTCGAGGCGGAACGAGACGCCGTCGAGGGCGACGGTGGCTCCGAACCGCTTCGTGACGTCACGTACCTCGATCATCGCTCAGAGTCCTCCATCGAAGGGTTGGCTTGGATAGCGCCCGGCGCGCGTCACGACGGGACGGGCGCCGCCGGATGGGGCGGCGCCGCCGGACGATCGGCGCCAATCTACACGAAACAGGGGGGACGGTTCCAGTTATTACGGGCCGCGCGGCGCCTTCGGGGGTAAGATGGCGGCTTCCGGCCCCCTCCCCACGTCCAGCGTCGAGGGACGACATGACCGACCGCCGCCCCCCGGAACCCGCCCTGTGGCGCTACGAACTGCCCGGCGGCTGGGTCGTGCTGGCCGGCCGCACCGACGCCGACAACGACCGCCTCAGCCTGAAGATCGCCAAGCCCAACGACTGGTGGTTCCACGTGAAGGGCCGCCCGAGCAGCCACGTCGTGCTGCAGGTGCCGGCGGGGGAGGAGCCGCCGCGCGAGGTGCTCGAGGCCGCCGCCGCGGTCGCCGCCTGGCACAGCAAGGTGCGCGAGGCCAAGCTGGTGGCGGTCTCCGGGACCCAGGCCCGTTTCGTGACGAAACCGCCCGGAGCGAAACCGGGCACGGTCCAGATCCGTAAGGAAAAGACGTTCCTGGTCAAGCCGGGGATACCCGGCTGACGTCTGTGCGCCTGCGAGCGATCCCCGGTCCGACACCTGCAGTTTCCCAGGAGGCGAATCCCTTGAAACGACTGGCCATTCTTACCCTCGCGGCCGTACTGGCGGCCGCTGCGCCCCCGTGCGCGTCCGCTGCCGCCACGAGCGCGTCGCAGCTCATGCGCAACCCGGACATCAGCGCCGAGCACCTCGTCTTCACCTACGAGGACGACCTCTGGTTGGCGGACGCCTCCGGCGGCCA